>CALBJS010000251.1 GCA_937892995.1 uncultured Peptococcaceae bacterium
GATAAAAGGTATCTTTCTTTGAGTACATTCTTTAGCCAGGCTTACTTTGCTTTTAACGGTATCAATAGCATCCACCACATAGTCCGGCTTATCAGCAAAGAAAAAATCTGCGTCTTCCTCGCTATAAAAGGATTTGAAAATCTTTATCCGGGCTTCAGGGTTGATATCTAAGAGTCTTTGTTTTATCACTTCTACCTTAGATTGGCCTACTGTAGAGTGCAAAGCATGAAGCTGGCGGTTAATATTGGTTAAACAAATCTCATCAAAATCAATGAGCTTAAAGCTCCCTATCCCCACACGAGCTAAGGCCTCAGCCGTGTAAGAGCCAACTCCGCCGAGTCCAAAGATATATACCTTGCTTTTGTTCAGCTTTTCCAGCCCAGCTTGGCCAATCAATAACTCTGTCCGCGAAAACTGATGCTGCATGATCCTTTCATCATCCTTAAAATAATTTTACTATCTCCAAGCAAAAATCCTTAAAGCATATTATTGCATTACATCGTATCCCTGATCATCAATCGCTTCTTTAATATTTTGCAAACTTACTTTTTCCTTTTCATAAGCGACACTTACCGTCTTCCTAGCCAGGTCTACGTCTACCTTAGATACACCATCTAAAGAGCCTACTGCTTTTTGGATGCTCTTAACACAGTGGCTACAGGACATACCTTCAACGTTCAGAATTGTTTTTTCAATCATTAAACTTACCTCCATTTTCAATATACTTTTACATTTATTTTTTCTCTCTTCAAATTAATATTTCCTGTCTGCCAAATCTAAAGTATTTACTGCTATGATTAACTGCCATAATGAGCAAAAAACTGCGTCTTAAACGTGCGTGTACAAATTTCGTAATTGATTAGGGCTTATACCTTTTCAAGCTTAACGAATTCGTAACAACTGAAACAGAACTAAAAGCCATAGCCCCACCCGCAATGATCGGACTAAGTAATCCAAAAGCGGCAAATGGTATACCGATGATATTATAGATAAAAGCCCAAAACAGATTCTGCTTGATCTTGTTCATAGTTTTCTTAGATAATCTGATTGCTGCCGATACGGCTCTAAGATCCCCTCTCATGAGAGTGATATCAGCAGCTTCGATGGCCACATCTGTTCCTGTCCCTATCGCCATTCCAATATCCGCTGTGGCCAGAGCCGGGGCATCGTTAATCCCATCACCGACCATCGCCACGACCTTCCCCTGGCTTTTTAATTTCTCTACTTCCTCGGCCTTATCTTCAGGCAAAACTTCCGCCAGAATATTAGTAATGCCGACTTGGGCAGCAATAGCCTTAGCAGCTCTAAGATTATCCCCGGTAATCATATAAACTTCTATGCCCATGTTTTTTAGACTTGCTATAGCTTCTCCAGAATTTTCCTTTAAGGTATCTGCGACCGCGATCACAGCTTCCAGAACATCATTAACTGCCAAGAGCATTGCAGTCTTGCCCTCATTTTCATACCTTGCGATTATCGGTTCGACAGAATCTATATCCTGATTCTTCTCCCTCATGAGTTTTCTAGTGCCTATATAAACGAGCTTATCCCCTACTGTTGCCGCCACTCCCCTACCGGGTAGTGCCTCAAAGTTGTCTGGATCAGGAATCTCGTTGAAGTGTTTCTTAGCATTTTCATAGATAGCCGTACCCAGGGGATGTTCGGATTTTTTCTCGGAAATTGCCGCAAGTTGAAGTATTTCCTGGACTTCCATTTTCCCTAAGGATAGGATATCCGTTACTTCAGGTTCCCCCTTGGTGATGGTGCCTGTCTTATCTAAGACTATGGTATTAATCTTATAGGTTCGTTCCAGATGTTCTCCACCCTTGAACAAGATTCCCATCTCAGCACCTTTACCCGTTCCAACCATAATAGCGGTCGGGGTAGCAAGTCCCAGAGCACAGGGACAAGCGATGACAAGTACGGCGACGGCACTGATAATAGCCTGAGTTAGATCTGTTCCTTCATAGACGCCATAATACCAACCTAGAAATGTTACAACAGCAATAGCCAGCACGATAGGGACAAATACACCGGACACCTGGTCGGCAATCTTCTGAATCGGGGCCTTGGAACCCTGAGCATCTTCAACCATCTTAATGATCTGAGAAAGAGCTGTATCTTTGCCGACTTTCGTGCCCTTGAATTTGAATGTGCCATATTTATTGATAGTTGCCCCTATTACAGTATCACCAATATTCTTCTCCACAGGCAGACTTTCACCTGTCAGCATGGATTCATCCACAGAAGAACTCCCCTCAGAGATTACGCCGTCAACAGGAATCTTCTCCCCAGGTCTGACGATGACAATATCTCCGACTTCTACCTCGATTATAGGGATATCTAATTCCCTACCTTCACGGCTTACTCTAGCAGTCTTCGGCTGAAGCCCCATCAGCTTTTTAATAGCCTCGGAGGTTCTCCCTTTAGCTACTGCTTCAAGATATTTACCAAGCAAAATCAGAGTAATGATTACAGCAGAGGCCTCAAAATACAGTTCCTTCATAGCTACCCCTGCTTGGGGAGGTGCCAAAAAAGCATTATAAACGCTGAAAAAATAGGCGGCTGAGGTGCCCATAGCTACTAAAACATCCATATTGGTACTTTTAGCCCTTAAAGCATAGTAAGCATTCTTATAAAATCTATAGCCAATAATGAACTGTACCGGAGTTGCCAGCATAAACTGTAAATACTCATTATGCAAAAAAGCAATATCGAGCTTAAAAAGCATTAAGATCATAGCGAGAATAAGCGGAGAACTAAGAACTGCCGAAATTATCAGTTCTTTCTTAAGCTTGTTTATTTCCTTCTCCCTCTGTTCCTTTTCCCGGTCCTTACTAGCTTCTTCAACCTGTTCTGCTTTATATCCCAAAGCTTCTACGGTCTTGATCAATTGGGATACTTTCAGCCGTGAACTATCATACTCTATAACTGCCTTTTCAGCAGCAAGATTAACTGCAGCCTTAGTAACCCCTTCAAGCTTATTGAGTTTTTTTTCGATTCTTGCCGAACAAGCTGCACACGACATACCTGAGATCTCTAAGGTTTCTTTTTTTATCATGGCTAAAACAATGTTCCCTTCAGCTTACAAATATCCCTTTAAAAGGTTACTTATAACAACTTTCTCTCAGTTCTTTAATTTTCTAAGAACAATGCCGTACTTAAATACCTTTCACCTGTATCGGGCAGAATGACTACGATAAGTTTGCCCTCATTTTCAGGACGTTTGGCAACTTCCAAGGCGGCATAAGCGGCAGCCCCTGATGAAATCCCTACCAGCATTCCTTCTTGTCTGGCAAGCTTTCTCCCAGTTTCTAAAGCTTGATCGTTAGTTACCCGGAAAATCTCATCAATAATTCCCGTATTGAGTACTTTGGGTATAAAACCAGCACCGATCCCCTGAATTTTATGCGGACCAGAGTTACCCCCGGAAAGAACAGGAGAAGCATCGGGTTCTACCGCAATAACTTTGAAGTCAGGTTTACGTGATTTAAGAACTTCTCCTATGCCGGTAATAGTACCACCTGTTCCTACTCCACTGACTAGAATATCTACCTTCCCATCCGTATCTGCCCATATTTCTTCAGCAGTAGTTTTCCTGTGGATTGCCGAATTTGCAGGATTCTCAAACTGTTGAGGAATAAAAGAATTAGGAGTTTGCTCGGCTAATTCTAAAGCCTTATTGATTGCTCCTGTCATCCCCTCTACTCCTGGGGTCAGAACCAATTCAGCACCATACGCTTTGAGAAGATTACGTCTTTCAACGCTCATGGTCTCAGGCATTGTCAGAATGAGCCGATAACCCTTGACCGCTGATACAAAGGCTAATCCAACACCGGTATTGCCGCTTGTAGGCTCGATAATAACAGTATCTTTGTTTACTAATCCTTTCTCTTCCGCTTCCCTAAGCATATTAAAGCCAATCCTGTCCTTGATGCTTCCGCCAGGATTAAATGATTCAACTTTAGCAATTACGTCTGCCTTGAGTCCTTCTGAGAGTTTGCTCATTCTTACTAACGGAGTGCCTCCAATAAGATCAGTAAGATTATCATGAATTTTTCCCATATTTCTTAACCTCCCTTAAATATCAATAATCCCCAGATAACTCTAATATTATCACAAAGTAAAGCACTCTACGGGTCCATTTTATATATTCTACATAACGTTATAAGATTAGGCAAAATTGATAGTGTTTCTTTGCCTTCAAGTGGAGTTCAATTCTTACAGGAATAATTACCTAATTATATCAAATACTAAACCGGATAAACTTCAGACATAATTTATAGGAAATACTTTATAAAGGAGCTTAATATGCTGAAATATCAAATCAAGAATTCCCGAGGAAATGATGAGTCTGTATTAAGAAATATGATTTTCGGCAAGACACTTACTGCACCTGAGATCGGTGTATATTCAATCCTAAATCTAGCAGGTTCCGAGATTAATTTTAAAAATCATCTCCTAGATTCTATGGAACAAATCTCAACCTGGCTAACAAATCTAAAAGAACACGGCTATATTGAAATAGACAATAACACTAAAACTATTAAAATACTTCATTAATTAGACCTCTATGCCTCGCTCAGGATTATACTTAGCACCCTAAATTACAAAAGCATTTAAAATTTACTTTTAATTAAATAAAAGGAAATGCAGGCCTACCTTTACCAGGCGACCTGCTTTAAACCAATCAACTATTATTTATTTTCCGGCTTTAATTCAGTATTACATTGAACACAATTTTTGTTCGTTGCCGGATTCATTTTACCGCAGTTAGGACATTTTATTGGTTTACCTACGTAGGGCGGTCTAAAGCACATCATGATCACTCCTTACAATAAAAAATAGTAGCTATAGGATATTTATAAAGCATTAATCCAGTTTTATCATTGCAGCAATACCCACTCCCAGCAGACAAATCGGAAGAAGAATCATTCCAGCTCCGGCCCAACTACCTCCTGCAAACTTCAAAAAGTAAGGCATCAATACAGTTCCGAAGAAAAACCCTGCATTTTGAAACAACATGAAAAGTCCCATAGATACACTTGCAAATTCAGGTTTTTTAATGACAGAGCCAATCGATGCCACCGCAACCGGGGGAAGCCCCATCCCTACTAAACCCAAAAGAAAAATTCCGCCGTACATCAAGGGACCTGTTGATGTAAAAATCATAACAGCTGCCGGGCCCATGGCTAACAAAGTAAGTAAATACAACCTTTTTTTCTTTCCGAATTTATCAACCATCACGCCGAAAAAGGGTGAAGCAATTAAAGATAGAATCATCGGTAAGCTGGTAACAAAAGCGGCTGTTGTTATGCTGACGCCGTTGCTAATTAAAACGGTGGGTGAAAAAGCCAGTATAGCCATCAATATCATGCAAAATACGCTGAAAGACAAACACAGTAACCATAGGTTTTTACTTTTAAAAGCCTCAGAAGTTTTTACTTTGTTTTTAGGCAAGCTTTCATCTGTTGTGGTTTGCTGTGGTGTCTTGACAAGAAACATACTTGCTGCTCCGAACGCTAAGGTTACTACGGCATAAATTAGCCAAACACCACTACGGCCTATTATCGTAAAAAGTGGAGGGGTTAAATTATTGGCAATGATTTGGCCAAGAGCAACCCAGGTTGCCCAAATTCCTATAGCAGAACCAATTTTGGCAGGCTCAACATGGCACGTTATCGCCAAAGGGCCGCATACTGTGATAAAAATAAAGCCAATACCTTCTAATCCTCTGGAAAATATCATAACCCCACCACTTGTAGCCATTGATCCTATAATAGATCCACCGGCTACAAAAAGTGTAGCAACGACCAAAATATTTTTAGCACCATATTTTTGGGCTAAACCACCAGTTGGCAGAGCTAGAAATATACCAACCATAGTAAATATCGACATCATCCATGAAGCTTGTTCCATGGACATTTGAAATGAAGCTGCAACATCGGTCATAATCGTCGGCAATTTAAATTGATTCAAAGATGCCATCATACCTGTTAACATTAGGATAAAGGCAACAAAAAGATAGTTTTGATATTTAACCGGTTTGATAGTGGTCATATTTTTCCCCCATTCAATGAGAATATCATGAGCACAAACTACGAGTTCCATGAGAAAGTATTGCCTCGAAGAAGTTAATTAACAAGAGGATTAAGCTGAATGAGCAGAGCTCTTCCGTGCTTCATCCTCTTGTTTTGCCCTTAGCCTAGGTCGACACGTGTTTCCGCTATCAGATCACGGGTACTAACGTGTTTCATTTTCAGTTCGCTTCTATGAACAGTTGCTTTATCGACTTCTGTTACATCCGCAAAGCACTCAAATACTGTTCCTAATTCACCTCTTTGTTGCATTAATTCCAAGGCCTTCTCTTTATCATAAGGAATCAGTTCCTTTTTCGGCACATTTTCTTTTACAATGAAATTAGGCTTGGTCAGATCTGGATCAGGCATTCCTTCAAGCTGTCTAAGGTTCCCATACTTACGTTCTATTTCTTCAAGTGTTCCGAAATCGAAGGCACGTAAGGGACAGGAGGCAACACATATGGGAATTTCCCCCTTCTCCAGGCGATCGATACACATCGTACATTTACTCATTTTAGTTCCTGGTGCATCATCCGCAAATTTTGGGGACCCATATGGACAGGCCTTGAGACATTGACGACATCCTTGGCATTTTTCATCGTCTACCAAGACAGCCCCATACTTCTCTTCTTTGAATATAGCTTTGTTAGGACAAGCCTGAATACAAACTGGATTTTGACAATGACCACAGGAGAAGGCAAGACTGTGTACCCGTAAATCAAGATAGCTTCCATCTTCCCATTCATAAACCGTCATCCATTTTTCCGGCCCAGGTTCTATTCCATTCCAATCTTTACAAGAAACACTACAGGCATGACAGGAATAACATCTGCTTTGATCAAAGTAAAATGCATATTGAGTCATTAATTTTCACCCCCGAATTTCTTGATTTCTACTAAACCTGCGGTGAGAAGCGACCCTAAGGCATGGGGTAGATGAGTATCTCCGATCAAGAGATTGCATGCTCCTCGTCTGTCTATACCATAAGGCATGGACTCTGTTTTTACCGCATTGGGTTGATACCATCCACCGTGGAAGACTGATGCGGTACCGGGCATCATTTTTGAAGTGATATAAACCGGTAGCACCATTTCCCCATATTCGTTATAAACCATAACCAACTCATTGGCCTCAATACCCCTAGCTTTGGCATCGGCTGGGTTCATCCAAACAGCGTGGCGGTAGCAGTCTCGCAACAACGGATTATTGTCATTACAGGAATGTTGCCTAAAAATGGATACCGGTGTGATCAAAGAAAGCGGATATTCTTTAGTTTTGGGATGGCAGAACCTATCATTAGCAGGCTCATTCATATAGCTGGGTTCCCAACGCGGCATGGAATCCATGCGCCCGCCATACTCCGTATTGCGCAAATCGACAGACTCTAAATATTTAGAAGAAAACTCAATCTTTCCAGACAAAGTATACTCGAAAGGATTCCCGTCTACTTCAAGTTTGTTTTTATAGGCATGATATGGCTCATCGATTGGAATCCTGACCACAGGTTCCTTGAGGAATTCTTCCCAAGGAAGAGGGTTTATTCCCAAATCTGCTAATATGCCATAATCATCTTTAGCCCAGTCCTCATAAGCTTGTCGGTAAAGATCATCTACCGCCTCATCCCATTTATCCCAAGGC
>CALBJS010000252.1 GCA_937892995.1 uncultured Peptococcaceae bacterium
AAGTCGGCAGCAAAGGAAAAGTCAAAAACTTTATCAAAACCTATTTTCTTAAGAAGGCCTGCCATGAAAGAAGATGCTTCGTGAGCCGGAATGCCAAATTGGGAGGAGACGACACTGCGAACGGCCGGGGCGACAAAGGCAACGACAGTCTTGTCCGTGTCATTGATCGCTCTGAAAACCCTTCCTCTCTCACTACGATAATCCAAAGCACCGCAGGGACAGGCATTAACACATTGACCACAGCTGACACAATCCGTTTCCCGTAAAGGAAGTCCACTTTTTGTGCCTACAAGTTGGCGACCATGTTTCATATAAAACGTGAGAACATCAGGTCCTTCTACCTCAGTACAGGCAGCTATACAACGACCGCAGGAGATACACTTATTATGATCACGCATAATAGTGGGGTGGTCTTCAACTATAGGGATAAATGGGCGCTCATGAACCGGTTCAGCATATTTAAGACCATGAGCACTGGCTTCTTTTCTTAAATCGCAATCATAGCGTTCCCGGCACCCGCATTTAAGGCAACGACGAGCTTCCTCTCTTGCTACTTGTTCGGTATAGCCTAATTCAACTTCTTCGAAATTATTTTTACGCTCTTTAAGGGAAATCTCAGGCATTTTGGCCCGTTGGATCTTGGGCATCTCTTCAAATTCCCATTTGGGCAAGTCTTCCATAGAACCGCGACTGCAGCTATAGTCGATTTGTTGTTCTTTGACGTAGCCTTTCATTAGAAAGCTGTCCATGGCTTCGGCGGCCTGACGTCCTGCAGCGACTGCCTGAATAACAGTTGCCGGTCCTGTAACACAATCTCCCCCAGCAAAGATGTTAATCTCGGAAGTCTGTGAGGTCTTGCCATTGATCTCAATATCCCCCCACTTATTCAGCTTGACCGGAAGGTCATGATAAAGGAACTGGGTGTTAGTGCTTTGCCCTATGGCACCGATAATCGTGTCTGCTTCAATCACTGTTTCGCTGTCTTCAATGGGAACAGGGCGCCGACGGCCGGAACGGTCAGGTTCACCAAGGGCCATTTTCATACAATAGAGCATTTTTTTGTTGTCTGCAGAAACAATCTTGCTGGGTGCTGTTAAAAAGAGCATTTCGACACCTTCATGTAAAGCTTCTTCAACTTCATAAGGTTCGGCCGGCATCTCTTCTCTGGTACGGCGGTAGAGGAGTTTTACGGATTTCGCTCCTCTGCGGAGAGCAGTACGGGCACAGTCGATAGCGGTATTTCCTCCACCGATGACCACCACCTTTTCGCCTAAGTTAACGTCGGCATGCTTGGCTTCCCGCTCCAGATATTGGATGCCCAGCCAGACCCCATCTAAGTTTTCCCCTTCAATATGCAGGGGGGTTGCCCTCCAAGAGCCAATCGCCAGATATACGGCATCAAAATCTTTATGGAGATCCTCGAGACTAATATGGGTTCCAAGTGTTTTTTTAGTCATGATCTTGACACCCATATTTTTTATCAGATTAATTTCTTGACCCAAGGTAGCTTTCGGCAGACGATATTCAGGAATTCCATAACGCATCATTCCACCGGCATGGGCATGGCGTTCGAACACCGTCACATCATGACCATTTATAGCACTGTAATAGGCTGCCGTAAGACCGGAGGGGCCTGCCCCCACAACTGCGACTTTTTTACCTGTTGCAGTTTTTTTTCGGGGAGTCCATGGTTGTTCACGCCCTGCATCCCAGTCCGCTATAAAACGTTTAACATTATTAATTGCCACCGGGGAATCTATAAGATTACGACGGCATTGGGCTTCACAGGGATGTGGACAAACCCGACCACAGACCATAGGGAAAGGATTCTTCTCTTTTATTACGCGTACTGCAGATTCAAAATTTCCATTACCGGCATGATGAAGATAGGCTTGAATATCGATGTTGGCGGGACAAGTCATCACACAGGGAGCGACACAGTCGGCATTGTGATCAGAGAGAATCTGCTCCAGACGAATCTTGCGATAGTGTTCAAGCTTAGGGCTATTTGTGCAGATCACCATACCCTCTTTTATAGGGGTATGGCAGGATTTCACATCTCGTTGTTCGCTACCTTCGCCTAACTCAACCACACATAATCCGCAGTTGCCGTTAGAACGTTCAAGTCTAATATCATAACAGAGATGAGGAATATGGATATCTTCCTGGAGTAAGGCCTGCAGAATGGTTAGATCGTCATAAACTTGGATTTCTCGGCCATTGACAGTTACAGTAATACGCTTGTGTTTTGTTAAAATTTTCACAAAATTCTTCCTCCTTAAAAAACGGATAAAAGTAAGCTAAGCTCTATTTTCTGAAACATAGTTTTGAAATATCTGGTTTTCCAATTTTTCGGGGATTTAGCCTTGTGGCCTGCTATTATACACTTATTGTTATAAAAGGGCTTTAGCTTCATTCCAAATCGTTTGATTGTCTTTTTGATGGGTGCCCCAAGCAATTAAAAGATCGAGGGCTTCCTCTTTTTTACCATTAAGAACTAATTTCGAGAGCAATGTGGGGATTTCAGTCTTGATTAGTTTAGCTTGGACAAGGTTTGTTTGGGTAGTAGAGATGGTCATGGTTGGGACCTCCTTTAAGGCCATGATCTTATGCTATATTTATCGAAAAGGTGAAATACATACCAGAATAATATTATAACATTGATTAGCATGGAGAGAAGAATACAGAATAATTAAAATGAACAGAAAATGTTAGATATTTTAACTATTTGGAGAATAAGCGTGTAAAATAGTGCATTATAGCGAATTAATGACGCATAGTATATTATACATCATTTTGGTATAATAGAAATATGTCTTAAAATAGTATTTAGTGTTTAAAAGGAAGTTGGGGGTATGTCCAACTCGTTAAAAAGAGATAATAAGAAAAAAGTGGAGGATAGTTGAAATGAAAATCACTAAAGCTGCCCAGGCAGGTGCATCCGAATCCAGTGATATCCTCATTATGGTCATGCCAAATGAGGAAGGCGGAATTAAACTGGAACTAGATAGCAAAGGAGTTATCTTAAAACAATTCGGTAAACAAATCGAGAAGGTAATCCGTGAAAAAATCGAAGAAATGGGAGTTCAGGATATAGTCGTTAAAGCGAAGGATAAAGGCGCACTTGATTATACAATTCGTGCCAGGGTTCAAGCTGCTATCGAACGAGCTATCTAGGTTTAGAATGAAAATATTAGACTAAAGAGGTAAGACAATGAAACAATACAGAAAGAGCATATTATTTGTTTCCGGAAACAATCCTAAGATGCTTCAGGATGCACCGATTTTTGGTTCGGACGGGGTTGTTTTTGATCTGGAACAAGCGGTTGCGGTGGAAGAGAAGGATAGTGCCCGACTTCTCGTCAAAGAGGCTCTTAGATTCCTTGATTATTCAGGTGTTGATGTAATTATTAGAATAAACGCTTTGGATTCCGGCTATGGGGAACAGGATATTGAGCTGATCGCTAGGGAAAGACCTTTTGCCGTGATGATACCCAAGGCATCTCCGGAGCAAATAACCAAGATAGAGAGTAAGCTTGCCAAAATTGAACTGGAGGAAGGATTTCCGGCAGAGAGTATTAAACTGATTCCGGTCATAGAAACAGCTTATGCCCTGCAATATGTGCATAAGATTATTACCTCTTCTCCTAGAATAACCGGTGTTTTCTTCAATGCTGAAGGCTTAACGGCTGATTTCGGTATGCAAAGAACTAAAAAGGGAGAAGAGATTATCTATGCTCGCAGCAGAATAGTGGTTGCTTGCCGGGCGGAAAAGCTAAATGCTATTGATACACCTTTCCTGGATTCCAATGATTATGAGGGATTGGAAAAGGATTGCTATAGAGCAAGGAATATGGGATTCACAGGAAAGGCAGCCATTGACGGAAGGCAGATTAAGATTATTCATGATATTTTTGATTAAAAAATTAAGTAGAGATGAGGGCAGAAGATGAAAAACGCACTAGGAAGAGAAATTCCCGAATATATAGAGGGATATGGGGTAGTTAGGCCTTTTATGGGGGCATTTGCTAACTATGGTATGCGGGAAAGAGCTTCGGTTAGGCTGCGCTCCGTCAAGCCTGGAGAACAAAAATTACTAGCTACCATTGATGAGGCTCTGGATAAAGTAGGAATTAAGGATGGGATGACGGTCTCGTTTCACCATCATTTAAGAAATGGTGATTATGTACTTAATTTAGTTATGGCTGCAATCGCTAAGAGAGGGATTAAAGATATCCATGTGGCGGCTACCGGTATTTTCCCTATTCATGAACCCCTGGTCGAGTATATTAAACAGGGGATTGTCACCGGTATATCCGTAAATTATATTTCTCCCGGACCGGTGGCAAAGGCTATTACTAAGGGACTATTAAAGAATCCTGCTGTAATGATGAGTCATGGCGGACGGCCAAGGGCGATTGAGAGTGGAGATCTGCATATTGATGTCGCTTTCATTGCTTCGCCTGAAGCGGATGCTTACGGTAATATTAACGGTGTTGGTGGTAAGGCTGCTTGCGGAACATTATCGTATATCATTGCCGATTCGATCTATGCCGATAAAGTTGTGGCCGTAACCGATAGCCTTGCACCGTATCCAGCCTGCCCGATTGATATTACTCAAGATTTCGTTGATTATGTTGTTGTAGTGGATTCTATCGGCGATCCCGGTGGGATTGTCTCGGGAACGACCAAAGTAACTTCGGACCCTGTGGGTTTAAGAATCGCTAAAACAGCGGCCCAGGTTATTGATGCTACGGGATATATTAAAAACGAACTTTCTTTCCAGACGGGAGCCGGGGGCACTTCCCTGGCAGTTGCAGCCGAAGTTCGGAAAATTATGAAAGCTAAGGGTGTTGTCGGCAGTTTTGGAGCCGGAGGAGTTACCGGATATATTGTTGACATGTTGAATGATGGCTTGTTTAGGAATATATTCGATGTCCAATGCTTTGACCTCAAAGCTGTAGCATCCTATAGAGATAACCCCAGGCATCAGGCCATGAGTGGCTCACTCTATGGAAATCCGCATGATAAAGGTGCTATCGTTAATAATCTGGATGTCATGATTTTGGGGGCCACAGAAATCGATTTGGATTTTAACGTCAATGTGGTGACAGGTTCGGATGGCACCATCATGGGTGCTTCCGGTGGCCATAATGATACAGCGGCTGGAGCTAAGCTGGCCATGGTAGTCACCAACCTCACTAAGGGGAGACTGCCGGTTGTTAAGGATAAGGTTACTACGGTCACTACACCCGGAGAAACAATTGATGTTCTTGTAACCGAAAGAGGGATTGCCGTTAATCCCCGCAGACAAGATCTGCTGGAGAAACTAAAAGAGACAGATCTACCTGTCAAATCTATTGAAGAGTTAAAAGAAATTTCAGAAAAAATGACAGGCAAACCCGAGCCGATTGAGTTCACTGAGAAGATCGTAGCTGTTGTCGAATACCGAGATGGTACGGTAATCGATGTAGTAAGACAGCCAAAATAATTTTGTTCCTCTAATACAAAGGAAGTAAAGATAATTATTAATAACAAAAGGAAGCATCTCAGTTTGAGGATGCTTCCTTCCTTTTGTTCATTTTGAGCCTGCTGATGTCACTCCCCATTCTTCCAGAATCAGAGAGATTTCCTTCAGTGCCGCAGGCAGGGCTTGCTGCACCGGCTCGCTGAGTTCGGTACCCCAATCTAAGCATTGGGGCTGAACCCCGATTACCACAATATCCTCAGGATACTTTTCCCGAAACTTTGCCCAGTTCAACACTTCGGCAAAGCCAAGCTGGTGAACAGACATCTTGGTGGCGATAAAATAAGGAACTTGTTCTTTCCTCCAGACCACGACTTCTCCGGGATTTTCCCCCGCTTCTACAGCATCTAGAACAATTAGCTTTTGAGCATTTTCCACAAATTCTAAAAGGTTTAACCCGGTTGTCCCACCATCGAGTAGTTCTATTTCAGGTGGTAATGTATTCTCTAAAGCCCGTAAGAGATGGACGCCAACGCCCTCATCCCGTCTTACTAGATTTCCTATTCCTAAGATCTTGATTCCGTGATATATCGACAAAGATTTGCTCCTTCTTATTTCTTTGTTTTAACGACCGCTAATTCTTTTCCTTGGGGATCAAGTAAGTGGGTAGCACAAGCAATACAGGGATCAAAGGAGTGGATAGTTCTAAGCACTTCCAGCGGTTGTTCAGGATTTGCCAGAGGTGTGTCGATCATGGATGCTTCATAAGCCCCATGTTGTTGGTTAGCATCTCTGGGAGAGGCATTCCAAGTAGTTGGAACAACGGTTTGATAATTATCTATTTTCCCGTCTTTGATTTTTATCCAATGTCCTAAGGCCCCCCGCGGCGCTTCACAGAAGCCAACTCCCTGGGCTTCAGATGGCCAATTCTCAGGATCCCATTTTTCCTTATTAAAGGTTGAAGTATCACCTGCTTTAATGTTCGCAATTAGATCATCATATAATCTTACTAAGACCTTAGTACGATACTGAGTTTCCAAGGCTCTAGCCAAGGTCCGTCCCAAGGTAGAAAAAAGGGCTTCGACAGGAAGATTTAGTTTTCTCAGGGAAGTATCTACCAGTTCTTTGATTTCCTTATTACCTTTGGCATAAGCAACCACAATTCTGGCTAAAGGACCTACTTCCATAGGTTTACCTTGCCAACGGGGGGCTTTGGACCAGCTATACCCTTTGGTTTCATCGAGCTTGTCATAAGGAGGTTTGGGTCCATCGTATTGGGGTTCGGTTTTTCCTTCCCAGGGGTGAAGTCCGGCTTCTTTATCATCTTGACGATACCAGGCATGGGAGACAAATTCTTGGATTTGTTTTGGATCTTGGAGATCAATATCGTGGACTTGGGTAAGATCTCTATCCAGGACAATTCCCCGTGGAATCAAAAAGCTGTCAGGCTCATTGATAGAAGTCATGGGGAAATCACCATAGGACATGTAATTACTTAAGCCCCCACCCCAAAGATCATTTTTATAGAAGCCTGCAATGGCTAAAATATCCGGGATGAGTACTTGATCGACAAAGGTCTTTGCTTCATCAATTTTAGATTTAACTAAATTTAAACGCTCCATATTGATAACATTATAGTCATTAAGGTTAATTGAAACGGGTACCCCACCAACGACATAGTTAGGGTGCGGATTTTTTCCGCCAAAAACGGCATGGATTTTAACAATTTCTTTCTGCCAGTTCAAAGCTTCTATATAATGTGCTACTCCTAAGAGATTGACTTCCGGCGGAAGTCGATAGGCTGGATGCCCCCAATAGCCATTGGCGAAGATTCCTAATTGGCCGCTTTCTACAAAGTTTTTAACTTTGGTCTGGATATCTTTAAAATAGTTGGCACTGTTTAAAGGCCAATCGGAAATAGAGGCCGCGATCGAACTGGTTTGGACAGGGTCCGCTTTGAGGGCACTGATCACATCTACCCAATCCAAGGCATGCAAAAGGTAGAAGTGATTAGTATGATCATGGACATCCTGGGCAGCAGCCATGATGTTACGAATGATGTTGGCATTTTTCGGAATCTCAATTTTTAACGCATCTTCAACACAGCGAATTGAAGCAAGAGCATGGGTATGAGTACAAACCCCGCAGATTCTTTGTACGAAAGCCCAGGCATCCCTTGGGTCACGACCTTTAAGAATAATTTCAATTCCCCGAAAAACGGTTCCGGCACTTATAGCATCAATAATTTTATTATCTTCTACGACAGCCTCCACCCTAAGGTGTCCCTCGACGCGGGTGACCGGGCCGATCACAATTCTTTTTGTAGCCATAGTCTTTATTCCTTTCTATCAAAAAGTATTTTTTAACCGGAAATATCTTTGTTCTTAAGTTCATCTATTTCCGAAATATCATCTATATATATTTTTTTACTTTTTTTATTAGCTAAAACTGCGGCAGTAGCTACGGCACCGCCTGCCGCACCGGCTACGGCACCGGCCGCAACGCCTATGACCCCTTTTCTTAGATTTATATTGCTTGTATCCTCGTTAGGTATCCTTGCTGGGAAATTCCCTGGCAGTGCAGAATAAAAGGAGCCTTTATCAAAAAACTTATCCTCGGAACAACCTAGACAAGGATGTCCGGATTTAATGGGATAGCTGGTTCCTTCATTCCAACCGGTGATTGCACAGGCATTAAAGGTAGAGGGCCCTCTACAGCCCATCTTAAATAAGCACCAGCCTTTTTTGGCTCCTTCATCATCGAATTCTTCTACAAACAAGCCCATATCGAAGAAGCCCCGGCGATTGCAAGTATCATGAATTCTATGTTGGTAAAATGCTTTTGGTCTCCCCTGGGGGGTTAGTTCCGGAAGGGTTCCGAAGGTCAAATAGTGAACTATAGTACCTGTGATAACTTCGGCAATCGGAGGACAACCGGGAACTTTAATTACGGGTTTATCCTTGATGATTTCGTGAACGGGAACAGCTTCGGTGGGATTGGGTGCAGCTCCCTGTACGCAACCATCTGTAGCACATGTACCATAGGCTATGACAGCCACTGCTCCGGCAGCTGCTTCTTCCAGAACACTCCGCGAAGTCTTGCCACCGATCGTGCAGTAGACTCCATCCGCTCCTAAAGGTACACTTCCTTCGACGACGAGTAGGTAGTTATTATGGAAGTCTTTCATGGTTTTCATTTTGGCCTCTTCAGCATGATCCCCGGCAGCCGCCTGCAGAACATCAATATAATCTAAAGAGATCAGATTCAGAATTAAGTCTGAAGCAAGAGGATGCCCTGTACGTATAAAAGACTCAGTGCAACAGGTGCATTCTTGCAAATTCAAATAGATGACGGGCATTCTTTGATTTGTTTCCAGAGCATTTGCGATCTTAGGAACGGCATTAGCACCTAAACCTAGCATAGCAGCCGTAGCTGTACAGATTTTGAGAAAGTCCCGCCGATTGATTCCCTTACTTATTGCCCGTTGATAATAACTTTCTTGCATTAGGAAGCCTCCTTTAAAAATGATACCCTTTGATGCCGATAGTGATAGAAATATGAAAAAGATTCTGAACTTGATTAATATAAGTTAATTCAACATATTTCTTTGAAATCCTTCTAACTTGGAAAGAATTCCGAATATATAACCTATGTCAATTATTTAACTAGCTCTTACTGTTATTAATTAAAGTAGAGTATAATAGTATAATATAAAAAACTATATTACCAGATAAAAGGAAAATAAAATAACAGAAAGGGGTCGAATTATGAAGTTCAGATTTGCCCATAATAACATCAATGTGCTGGATCTGGAAAAAAGCCTCAATTTTTATAAGGCGGCTTTAGGGCTTACCGAGGTTCGGAGGCGTGTTCATGAGAAAGGTGACTTTATTCTGGTTTTCTTAGGCGATGGAGTTACAAATCATACCTTGGAGCTTACTTGGTTGAAAGATAGAACAGAGGCTTATAATTTAGGAGAGAATGAATTTCACCTGGCCTTTGCAGTAGATGATTTTGAAGCCGCCTATGAGTACCATAAGCAGATGGGTTGTATTTGCTTCGAGAACAAGGAAATGGGGATTTACTTTATTAGTGACCCGGACAATTACTGGTTAGAAATTATTCCGTCAAAATAAATTTTTCTATTATATTGCTTGCCTGGGAGGGGATACAATGCCTAAGAATTGCTGGGGTAATACTACCTTGGAGGAACATCATCTAATTCATAATAAAATCCGTAATGAACTGCCGGAATTATTGAGTAGATTAGCCATCGAGGGCCAAAAAAAAGAAGCTCTGAGACTGTTAGTGGAGTGGGGAACTTTTCAAAAGAAAAGATACAAAATATATAATGAAGCTCGGGCGTTATTAAATATGGAAAAGATTGAAGTGGATGTTGAAGTTCTGGAATCATTATAAGACTAAAGGAACCTCCTGTCACAGATATATATTGTGAACAGGAGGTTCCTTGTTTCAGGCTTGGTCTTACAACATTTTCGTCCCACACTCACCACAAAATTTAACACCCTGAGCAGCTTGGATTCCACAGGAGGGGCATTTCAGCATAGCTAGATTAGCACCACAGTTATTACAGAATTTACCTGTTCCGCCGGGTTTGCCACAGGTCGGGCAAGTGATTGTTTTCGATTCTATAGCACCAGTAAATACTTGGGTTACCTCTGCTTTCTCTTCAATGTCTTTGACCATCTTTTTTGCTCGGGCGGTAGATATTTCCACATTCAGTCTCGGGGCACATTCGACACAGAGGCCTTCATCCTCATTAAAATCTGCATCACATATCCATTGGCGACATTTATGACAGCGGTTAAAATGGCGTTGGGCTTCATTCTGAGCTCTTTCAAAAGCTTTCTCATGTTCTTTTTGCCACTCGGGACTCATTCCATGAAACCGTTCGGATAAGACATCACTTCCATAGCTTGCACTCCAGGCCAGATCATTAAGTCTGCCGCCAAATAAGCCGCTGAGGGCTCTAACACCTCCGGAAACCCCACGTAAAAGCGATCCTTTTTTATAAGTTTCCGATTCAATAAAAGAGGACTTATACCCATCGTGGCAAAGATCACAATAGAAGGTGAATTGGAAGCCGGCCTCGGTGGAATTATCTTCATAGTTTCTGGTAAAGGCTTTTAGCATTTTATCATCTCCTCATCTTATTTACCGACCTTTTTGCCGCAAGCTGTGCAATGGGTATTCTGGAAAAATATCGGCTCACCACATCTTCTATTAGAACAGTTGACCATTAGGCTTGCACCACAGATTTCGCATTGATCTATGACGAAAGTATCTTTCCCACATTGAGGACATTGAACGATAAGGGGGCGGCCACAGCCGGGACAAAGCTTATCTTCTTTCGCTATTTCTCGCAAACAAGCCGGGCAACGTATGGCGAAAGGACTTCGACTGCGGCATTTAACACAGAAGCGAGAATCCGAATCGATCAAGGCTTCACAATGCATGCAGTATTTTTTATAAGATGCCATGCATCCTTTCTCCCCTTTCTCCTCATGCTAATCATCAGCACATAATAGTTTTGCCAAGATATCACGATAATTTAGTTCCACATTCCCCGCAGAATCTTGCACCGGGCAGGTAATCCGCACTGCATTTAGGGCATTCATACTTCTCGGCTCTTCCTAGCTTAGCACCACATTCCTGACAGAACTTGGGGCCTTCCGGATTTACAGTATCACAGTTAGAACAGGTCCGACTGAGCAGCACTTCTTTTTCCTGACGCTCCTTCTCTTCCTTCTCATCCTGTACCCTTTGCAGCTCTGAGTGAGCACTTTCCAGTCTCCTCCGGATGGTAGCAAGTTCTTGAACGATCTCGCTGTACTCCGGTTCTTCGCAGATTTTGGCATATACTTTTTTGCCGATTTGCACATATAATTCCTGTTCTCTATTCTCGAGATCATTAATCTCAGTCTGGGCTTGGAATATCTTGGTATTCGGATCATCCTTAGGCATAAAAGCAGCAAAATTTTTTACAAGGCCACTAAATAATTCATTCGCCATCTTGAACCCTCCTTTACGTCATCATTGATTTTTGATATCTCTATTATGCCTGCTATTTTTTCGCTTGTAATCACCTTTAGGGTGACGAAGCTCCTAAATAGGGGTGATTTTCGGGGTGATTTTTTCTAAAACAATAAAGAGAGCTTTACAAATTTCGAAGTTCTGCGATGCCCGGACGGGTAAGTTGCTTATGTAAGTAGAATTCGTCAGCTATATGAAAAAAGGAGAATTCTACAGTGGCTGTCGAATATCTAATGGGTTTTATGACGCTGGGCTTCTTAAAAAACTTAATAAAAGGAGAAAACTATGGACGAGGATGAATTATTTGAGGAAGAGTTCGAGGAAGAACAGAATGAACAGGATGAAAACGAAATAAAAGACAAGAGAAAATCAGGTTGCTTGGTTAAAATAATAGCCCTAATAATACTATTGACTTTTTTAGCAATTTCGGTGCCCAACTTCCCTTATCTTCTATCAGATAAGTTGAATTTCTTAGATCAAAATAAAATTCTTAAAGAAGATGAAATCGTTCGACAATGCAAGCCTGCCGTAGTAAGTATTGAGGCTACGGTTAAAAGTGAACTTCCTAATACTAGTGTCAAGCGAGGTACAGGTTTTAATATATCGCCAACCGGTACGATCATTACTAATCAACATATTGTTGCCGATACCGGCACTATTACGATTCGTTTTGGTGATGGCACCAAGTATTACTCCAAACAATATGAAGCTATTCCGGGTGTGGATCTGGCGATTATTAAGATCGAGGGTGAGAATCTCCCCACTATAGCCCTAAATACGAACGACAGGGTACAAAATGGTGATACCGTAACCATCATAGGTAACCCATTGGGGTTTGGGAAAATCTCCCAGAGGGGGGAGGTCGGTAAGTTCTATAGACTAGAAGATAGCCAGGCCGAGGTTTTCGATATTAATATTGCTATTAATCCGGGTAATAGTGGTAGCCCGGTTATCGACAATAGTTCCCAGGCGGTAGGAATTATTTTTGCCAGCACCAAATTAGAAATCAATGGCGAAGAAGAGTTGCGGGCCTTAGCAATTCCTGTTCAGGCTTTATCCTTAGAATAAGTCAGAGACCTAAATTCCCCGCAACGAAAGTTTTGTATCTCATCTTATACCCGTTGGAGGCATCTAAATATCAAAACAGGGGTGATTTTCGGGGTGATTTTTCCTGTGCAGCATCATTTCAGCTTATAAACTTTAGGGATTTTGAGCGGAATATTGCAGTAATATCAAGGGAAAGGAGCCTATTGTATACCTTAATATCGTGCTGATTCCTGAAATTGACTTTCTTAATAATAACAGCTTATGATACAAATATCCGGTATCCGAATTATTTCCCGGGAGGTGTAGAACTTACCGCCTTAATAAAAAAAGAAAGTTAATTAGGAGGAATAACGTGAGAATTTTTAAAGTTCGGAAAGTGAAAGCACTTTTGATAACATTGGTAGCCCTATCATTATTGGTAATCCCGGCTTGTAGTAAGAATCCCCAACCCGCAAATAGTAGCGGGACAACACCACCCCAAAGCCAGGAAGACCCAAAAGAAAATAAGGAAAGCTCTGCGAAAGATGCCTTGAGTACTTCTGAACAGTACTCCAAGCTTCTTACTGTTGCTGAAGTTGAAAAAATTGGTGGATTTGAGGATGTTAAAACTGTAGAGAAAAACCCTTCGATCGGAGCAGGTGGAGACTTAAATTTTGCTAGTGCTGATGATTTGATTTTAATAGTCCAAATCCAGGACGCCTCCCTTTTCAATACTTCGAAAGCCAGTTCTTTTTATAAAAAAGATTTAAGTGGTCTAGGGGAAAAAGCCTTTTGGGGAAGTAGCGGAATGGGTGATAGTATAAACGGATTGGCCTTTCTCCAAGGGAACAAAACAGTGTCTATCGTAGGATTCTATGATATGAATAAAGATATGAAACCATATTTCAGTGAAGAACAGCTCTTGGAATTAGCTAATCTTATGAGTTCTCGTCTATAAAGGATTAATACCTAGCCTATATCTAATATGTTAAAAGAGGATTCTATAAAAATGATTGGACTGCATGGTTCCCCTTTTTAAAAATTATCGTTATAATAGGGAACGATAGGGCCTTGGCCTTACACGACGTTTTTATTAAGGGGTCTTTACTAGATGAAATTAATATCTTGGAATGTTAATGGAATTCGAGCTTGTGTAAAAAAGGGCTTTCTGGATTTTTTTGCTGAGGAAGATGCGGATATCTTTTGTATTCAGGAAACGAAAGTACAGGAAGACCAGATTCCGTTTAATCTCGAGGGTTATTATCAGTACTGGAATTTTGCTCAGAAAAAAGGATACTCCGGTACAGCTATATTTTCTAAAAGAGAACCTCTGAAGATAGTTTATGGAATGGATCAAGAGGAGCATGACCAAGAAGGAAGAGTAATAACTTTGGAGTTTGAAGAATTTTATCTGGTTACGGTCTATACTCCCAATTCCCAGAGGGGACTGACTCGGCTGGAATATAGGTTGAAGTGGGAAGATGTTTTTCTAAACTATCTTCAAGGCCTGGATAGATTAAAACCGGTCATCTTTTGTGGGGATTTAAATGTGGCTCATAAGGAAATAGATCTTAAAAATCCGAGTTCCAATCGGAAAAATGCAGGCTTTACCATTGAAGAAAGAGAAAAATTCAGTGCAATGCTTGACCAAGGATTTTTGGATACCTTTAGATATTTTTATCCCGATAAGCCAGATGCTTATACCTGGTGGTCTTATATGTTTAAAGCCAGGGAGAATAATGTCGGGTGGAGAATCGATTACTTTTGTGTGTCGGCAAGGTTGGAAAATCTGCTGAAAAATGCTTTTATATGTAGCGATATTCTTGGTTCGGATCATTGCCCGATTGGGTTAGAGATATTTTAGGGAGCGGCTGTGGACAAAGAGTTTTCAAATAGAATCACAAAGGATATAATACAGTTAAATAGTGAAAAGGAGTATGATACTATGAAGAAGTTTACATTAGTTGAAGCAATCGATGTTGCTAAACAATTAGGGATTGACTTTAACAGTGCGAGATTTACAGCAGAAGAATACTTAGAAGGTATGAATATCGAATTAGAACATGGAACTGTCGATCCCCATACCAATGTATCTAATAATGATCCGTTAATTACCGGTAAAATTGCCTTAGCCCATTTGAATGAAACCCATCTGTACTATAATGAAGATATCGGACTGGAAGCCTGGGAACATGCCATAGAAGCGTTTAAAGGAGACCCAAAAGGTAAAAAAATCCAAATAGTCTAGATGATCAAGAGCAATATTAAGGGTTTACTCTTTAGGGAGATGTACCAGAAGGATAGCGAGATAGTAAGCAAGAGAAATGGAAGCATAGCCGTTAAAAGGTGGTGCTTCCATTTATTGTGCGCCCAGCATGGGCGTAAACTAGTCGGTGAAAGTCCGATACGGGG
>CALBJS010000253.1 GCA_937892995.1 uncultured Peptococcaceae bacterium
AGTAGGTAGCTGTGAAAAACACGGTGCCCACGTTCCCCTTGGAACAGACAGTTTTACAACTATCAATGTCACTGAAAGAGCTTCTAAGATTGCTAATGTACCTTACACACCATTAATGCCTTTTGGTTATTCACCACACCATATGGGACGGATGGGAGAAGGAGCCGGTACCGTTACCCTTTCAGCGAATACCTATCGTGCCATGTTGACTGATATCGCTCGTAGCTTAATTTATCATGGTGCCAATAAGATCGTCTTTGTAACTCATCATGGTTCTAATACTAAGCCAATTGATGAATTTAACCGTCAAATAAGATATAAATACGGAGCATTTGTATGTTTTTATAAGACTCCAACTGAAAGAGAATGTGACGTTGTTCATGGTATTCTTGAAGGACCCCCAGAAGAAACGCCGGGCTGGCATGCAGGTGAAATGGAAACTGCTCAAATGATGGCTCATGATGAGAGTCTGGTAGATATGAGCCGTGCTGTAGATGACAGAGCACATGCTCCTGCTTGGATGGGGCCGGAATTCTCAAAAATAGACGGCACTATAACTGTCAAGTTCCGCGGATCAGAGAATATTTATGTCCCTATGGAACATCATGAATACAGCGACCATGCCACTATCGGGAATCCATTCCGAGGAACTAAAGAAAAAGGTCTAAAACTATTCGAAAAAGAAGCTGAACACCTCGCAGCTTTCATCGAGGAGGTTAAGAAGTTCCCATTTGTAGTAAAGGATGAAGATCGCCACTTTCCGGAAAGAGCGTAGTTTAGCCATCTGATGTTAAGTAAAAAACTGAGATTCTAGTTAAAAAAGCCGTGTAAGATTTTTATACGGCTTTTTAACGACGATATTGTAGGGTATTAAAAAATCATATTTATAAAATAAATTTTTGTTTTAGTAAGATGAAGGAAGAGAAATTAAAATAGAAATATAGATGAAGTAAGTAACAGAGAAATTGAAAAAAATAAAAAAAGTGTATAATAGAAATATGCAAATGGAAAATACTAAAAACAGCATCTTTTAACAAAGGGGGACCCGTAATGGAAGGTTATTCTAATGATAAAAACAATTCGTTTGATGGAATAGAGGAAATTGTCGGTGATCAGGAAACTGAACATTGGAAAAATAGGGCGAAAGAATATGTGGGTAACCCGGTAAAGACCGAAGGGCTTATAACTAAAGCAATTAGAAAAGCAGAAAATAATAAGCAGGAGCAAGTAATCAATAATATTTGGGATAAAATTCATTTGCTCTTTGCCCTTGTTAGAGATTGGACTAGTGGAGACTATAGAAGGATAGCAAAATCGTCTATAATTGCCATAGTTGCCGGATTAATCTATTTTGTGTCACCTCTAGACATAGTTCCGGATTGGATTGTTGGCTTTGGTTTTGTTGATGATGCTGCGGTCTTAGGACTCATTATTAATCAATTGGACAAAGAACTAGTTAAATATAAAGAGTGGAAGGGAACCATTTGAGGTGTTGAAATAGTGTTAATAGATTGATATGGGAAAAGGGGCGAAGATAGTGGGAATAGTAGAGGAAAAAGTAACCGAATTAAAAAAGTATAAACCGGAACTTACCCGGAAATCTGATTTTGATAGATTTTGGCAAATGGCAGTGGAAGAAATCTTTCCAAGTAATAATGGAGTTCCAAGTTGGCGAATTGATGTGGAATCCAGAGAAATCTCGGAAGAATATCAAGTTTCCTTTGATCTGGAACTTGAGCAATACCCATATCCTATAGATAAAGTAAAAGTGTATAAAGCATCGTTAGAGGCTTCTGATGGAACGTTGCTGCACGGTTGGTATCTTCACCCTACCGATGCTGATAAAGATAATAAAGTTCCGGGGTTAGTGCGTTTTCATGGTTATTCATCGAATAAAGGTAAGATTAGCGAACTTCTCCTCTGGGCGTTGCAAGGATATGCTATCTTAGCTATGGATGTTAGAGGACAATGTGGTGACACGCCTGATGCTAGAGTGTATTCTTCGGGTGCTTTTTCCGGCTGGCTAACTCTGGGACTCGATTCCCCAATCGAGTATTATTATCGTCAGGTTTACCTTGACAGTATCCAACTCACGGAAGCCTTAGCTCGTCGACCCGAGATTGATCCGGTAAAGATAGGGCTTTTCGGCAACAGTCAAGGCGGAGCATTAGCAATAGTATCAGCAGCCATTCTGACTCACTTTGCCAAACAATTCAGAGATATTACCGCTAGAATAGCTGCTGTTAATGCCGGTATTCCTTTTCTGGCGGATATGCGTAGAGCCTATAAGGAACATAATGATGGTCCTTGGATGGAATTTGATTGGTATTTTAGGATGTATGACCCTTTGCATGAACGTGAGGATGAGATCTTCGAACTTCTAAGTTATTTTGATATTATGAATTTTGCCCCCTGGGTAAATTGTCCGGTTTTAGTTTCTGTAGGACTTAAAGATACTGCTTGTCCCCCACCTACTATTTTTGCCCTTTATAATCATCTTAACGGAGAAAAGGAGATTGTTCCTTATGCCGATTATGGGCATGAAAGCAATGATAACCATGTGGATAAGCAGATTATATTTTTTGCTGAGAAGTTATTAGGATAAACACGTCATAAAGAAGGATCCTGGGAAAAGCTTGTTTCCCAGGATGTTTTTACTAGAGGAGGTTTTGTTTTGAAGTTAATGGGCCTGATCAGGGGTTTCAAACTTAGGAGCTTTTGGGCTTTTTAGTTCATTGAAATACTTCCCGGGGGTTGAAAGGTCAAAATAGATTTTAGAATCTTGAGTTACGCCCCAGTCTCTGAGGGAACCGGTATCCTGAAGCATATTAAAAGCCTCCCTGAAGAGAGTATTATGTGCTTCCTCCCTATTGAGAAGGAAATCGATAGTTTCTCGAACACCTTGGTCATTAATCTGTCTATAAAGATATTCATAGACAACTTTAGCCCTTTCTTCGGCAGAAATATCTGAAAGCAGATCTGCGGCTAAATCCCCTGTGCATTCGATATATGCTCCGGTCCAGGGATAGCCGGAAGCATTTGTCAATTGCGGTGTTAACCCACCAATAATATGGGATTCAACACTGCCGACAGTGTTATTTATAGCATCAAGGTCATGTCCGTAGAGCAAGTTAATCGTTGTAGCCACCATTTCCATATGACTTAATTCTTCGGCAGCGATATCCAAAAACAAATCTTTAATATTAGGATCTTTAATACGGAAACTCTGAGATAAATATTGCATTGCAGCTTTTAGCTCACCATGCGGACCGCCTAATTGATCCAACATCATAGTTGCGTAATTAGGATTAGGGGCATCTACTTTAACATCCATTAATAACTTTTTATCATGTTTGAACAAAATTATCACTCCTTTACTTATTAGAAACAAAGCCTATTTTAGTTTTTTCAAATGTATAGTTAATATACTTTGTAATTAATGACGAAAATGAATAATTGGGGATGTTTCTCCGCAAAATAAACTAAGGTTTAAATATTTTAATATGGACAGGAGGTTCTATCATGCAACTTAGTCAGAAAGAGAGAACTCTGCTCGAAGATCAAAAAGCTCACGAAGAATTATGTATTAAGAAATACAATAATTACTCTAATCAAGCTAAAGATCCCCAATTAAAACAGCTCTTTCAAAATCATGCCCAAAAAGAGCAGGAACACCTCAAAAGCATAAATCAAATTCTAGGTGGACAAGTACCTAACATTCAACAAGGCCAGCAACAACAGCAGCAGTTTCAATCCCCTAGCATTGGGCAGAGCGGTATGGTTGACCAGCAGGAAGCAGATCTTTGTCAGGATATGCTTTCCACTGAAAAATATGTGTCCCAGTCCTATGATACTGCCATCTTTGAATGTAAAGATACAAATGTTCGTAAAGTATTAAACCATATTCAAAGTGAAGAACAGCAGCATGGCGAACAAATATTTAATTATATGCAGAGTAAAGGGATGTATAACATCCATTAGTAATTAAAATAAACCATAAAGAAAAGGTTGATAAAACGCAGTAGCTATCTCTTTATCAGCCTTTTCTCATTGCTTTAAGGATTGCCCTTAAATTCAGTTCGTATTCAACCAGCGAGGTGACTTCACTTTCGTCTGACCTACCGAGATTTCGCACATAGCAGTTGGCTATGCCCGATCAAACGGGAGCCATTGGCAAGCTTTATGGAGTTTATGATGAAGATGCCGGAGTGATAAGACACTTAATCCTCCTCCAGCATTAGCAGGTAAGGTTTGGGAAGTCTGGCAGCCTCCCAAAAAATAATTAGTTTTGTTAAACAATGCCCTCGTGTCACAAATGTGATGGAGGGCATTTTCAAGGTATGAATAGGATATTTATACTAATGGTTAGTGTATTATAAATATGCTAGACCTGTCAAAAAATGAAAGAGTGGGTATACTAAATTATTATATTAATGAAGGAAGGTGATAAAATGACTAACTCGAATAGAGTACCCAATAGATTAATCCATGAGAAGTCGCTTATCTACT
>CALBJS010000254.1 GCA_937892995.1 uncultured Peptococcaceae bacterium
CAGACAAAACCGTATTTTTCAAAGATGCGGACTACTTCTCGGGGATAAGCTTCTAATCTTTTTTGCCCTTCTTCACGAGTAGCCCAGCGCCAATAATCATACTTATTATTATTAAGGTCGATAGCTATTCCGAAAGCGTGAGAACTTAACCTATTAGTACCGCCTATCAGCCGGTAGTTAAAAGTGCCGTTACAGGGAAACGATGCCGCATAGATTTTATGGCTTTGGCGAGCTAGGGGAAGAACTTCTTTCATCACGGATTGTAAAGCCACAGAAGCCTTATTTTTAGAGTTAAATTCGACAAATTTATAACCGATACTTACTTTGACCAGGTTCGAGAGAATCTGGTTTTTATTTGAACCGTAAACTTCTTTCAAAAGAGGATAGTGCCGGACACACCCTGGGTTAAAGTGGTTGGGTAAAATGTCCGCAATGTCAGAGAGTGGGTAGAGTTGTTCCAACATATCTTGAAGATCAGGATTGCCGGATTTTTGCCAGGAATTTTTCTTTTTTTTATCATCATATAAGATTTTTTTACCGGACTTGAGCAGGACATGGACCTTTCCTTCTTGGTCTCTTTCCATTTCCTTAATGAATTCCGGGTAAGCAAGCATGAGACAGAGGATATCCCTTTTCATTACAGCATCATATACTGGATTCTCAATGAGGTGTACCGTTTGATTGTTGTTATTAAGAGCTTTATTCCATACTATATTACCCTCAGCAATTAGGAGAAATATCATTATGCCAAGGAAGATCCTCTTAAATATCACTTTTCTTCCATCCTCTCCGGATTATCTAACATCTAAGCCAAAAAGGCTTATTATTTAAGTTTATGGTGGAAAGGAGGAAAATATTAAACAAGTTTAAATTTGCTTAATTTAAAAAGTTCCAATAGAAACCTCAAAGAAGTACTGCCCAAAAACTATGCCAGACCGGAGCTGGATAAAACAAAGCTGGGGAAACTCATCGACTTGTTTTTCTTTAATCTGGGAGATAAAGCTGCTAAGGCCCAAGATATCCTAGGGAGGGCCTATGAATACTTTCTGGGTAAATTCGGTTCCAGCGAAGGCGAATTTTATACTCCGCCGGGCATGACGATTAACTACCAATAATAATATTGACTTAGAAAAAGAATAAGAATAATATATACATATGAATGAGTACTCAAGTGTTCAGGTGTTCAGATGACTAAGAATAGGAGAGGCATTATGGGGAAGAAAATTGAGAAAATCCGCTGTGATTGTACTGTTATCCATGAAGACATAGTTAATAAAGTGAAAATATTGATGCCTGAAGAAGATAGCCTTCTTGATCTTGCTGAGCTATTTAAGCTCTTTGGTGATCCTACCAGAATTAAGATTCTTTGGGCCTTATCGGAATCGGAGATGTGTGTCTGCGATTTGGCTTTTCTCTTAAATATGACTCAGTCGGCTATCTCACACCAATTACGGTTATTAAAACAATCTCGTCTAGTAAAAAATAGAAAAGAAGGAAAGGTTGTCTTCTATTCGTTGGATGATGAGCATGTTAAACGGATTTTTGATCAAGGGATGATCCATGTAAAAGAAAAGTTAATGTAGAAGAAAATAGATAAGACAAGAGAGCATAAGGAGAAAAGAAGATGACAATAAGGAGAAAAGAATTTGTTCTTGAAGGCCTTAATTGTGCCCATTGTGCAGCAAAAATAGAAGATGAAGTTAAAGAAATTACCCATGTTGCTCAGGCAACTGTAAATTTGGTGACTAAAACGCTTATTCTAGAGGAAGATAATATGGCTAGCACTAAAGAAATCCTTGAACAGATCGAGAAGATAATTCATAAGCATGAACCTCAAATAAAGATTTTAGAAAAGCAAAACAATAAAACTCTAGCCCATCCCGAAGATATCCTAGATAATCAGCCAAATCTTAAGATCAAATTAGGGAAAAAGTCAGAGCCTACAAGGCAACGAACTAAAATTTCTCTGGCTAAAACTTTTCTTGCTAATAGAGAAAAATCCAGCATTAGACAGCTTGTTGCATTTTTCATCGGGGCAGTTTTCTTTTCGGCAGCCCTCATTTCAGATTTTTCCTTAGGGTTTGAATTTACGTTGTTTTTTATAAGTTACCTGCTGATAGGCTGGAAAGTGGTTTTCAAAGCACTTAGAAATATTGTACGCGGTCAAGTATTTGATGAAAACTTTCTAATGTTTATTGCTACTGTTGGAGCTTTTGCCATTAGAGAATTTCCAGAGGCGGTAGCGGTGATGATGTTCTATCAAATCGGAGAATTCTTCCAGGATAGAGCGGTAAATCGTTCCCGGCGATCGATTAGTGATCTAATGAACATTCGCCCTGATTATGCCAACCTCAAAGAAGGAGATAAGGAAAGGAAAGTTTCCCCCGAAGAAGTCGAAGTCGGCCAGATCATAGTCATTAAACCTGGTGAAAGGGTGCCGCTAGATGGAGCAGTACTCAAGGGCAGATCAGTTCTGGATACTTCGGCACTCACGGGAGAGTTTGTACCTAGGGAAGTGGGGGTTGGGGGCATTATACTTGCCGGTTCTATTAACAAGAGTGGCTTATTGACGGTTAAAGTGAATAAGAGTTATGAGCAATCTACTGTGGCCCGTATCCTGGATTTGGTAGAAAACGCAAGCTCGAAAAAAGCTCCGACGGAAAAATTCATTACGAAGTTTGCTCGCTATTATACGCCGGCAGTAGTTTTGGGGGCTGTTCTGTTAGCTATCTTACCGCCAATACTCTTGCCTGGGGCGACCTTTGCAGAATGGCTTAACAGAGCACTTGTTTTCTTAGTAGTATCCTGTCCTTGTGCTTTGGTGATCTCCATTCCTTTAAGCTTCTTTGGAGGAATAGGGAGAGCTTCACGTAGTGGGATTTTGGTTAAAGGAAGCAATTATCTCGAAGCCTTAAATAGTGTTCGGACCATGGTTTTCGATAAGACGGGAACCCTTACGGAAGGGGTATTCGAAGTTACTCGAGTATGTCCAAGGGAAGAGATGACTAAGGATGAATTATTAGAAATGGCAGCATTGGTGGAAAGTTATTCTAGCCATCCTATTGCTACTTCGATTATCGAGAGTTATGGTCGAGAGTTGGACAAGAGTGAGATCAGAGAATATCAAGAGATTCCGGGACATGGAGTTAAGGCTATCGTCCATGGAAGAAATATTATCGCCGGCAGCAGTCGTTTGATGGAGAAGGAAAACATCCCCTTTGAGCAGGTCCAGGAAATTGGTACAATGGTCTATATTTCTATCGATCGTCAGTATGCCGGTTACATCGTCATTGCGGATAAGGTGAGACTAGACACTCCGCTAGCTCTGCAAGGGTTAAGGAAAGCGGGAATACAGAAGATCATCATGCTCACTGGTGATAATCAAGAAATGGGAGAAAGGATTGGGCAGGAATTAGGATTCGATGAGGTTTATGCCGAGTTACTTCCGGATCAAAAGGTGCTTATTCTCGAAGAACTTGAGAAGCAAAAAGAGCCCGGGACCAAATTAGCATTTATTGGGGATGGGATTAATGATGCACCGGTTCTTGCTAGGGCAGATATAGGGATAGCTATGGGTGGTCTTGGTTCGGATGCTGCTATTGAAGCTGCCGATATTGTTCTTATGACGGATGAGCCATCTAAAATTTTAAGTGCCGTAAAGATTGCTCAGAGGACCCGGAATATAGTATGGCAGAATATTATTTTTGCCTTAGGGATTAAGGCCGGGGTCTTGTTGATGGGAGCTTTGGGCGTAGCAACTATGTGGGAAGCGGTATTTGCCGATGTAGGTGTTGCTCTGATAGCTATCCTTAATGCTATGCGGGTATTGAAGTTTGATAATAGCTTAAAAATCCAAAGGTAGCTGCTTAAACAAAATAAAACTGTCAGGTGTTAGCCCGCCTTGACAGCTTTTTACTCATTGAAGACTAATTTCTCAAATTGAGCATAACAGTGTCTAAATAGAAATACTTGGTGGTTTTCTATCTACTTGATGTGTTCTAGAATAAAGCTTAAATCCTGCTTAACCATGTCGTTTAGCAGTGGACTAAATAAGTCTTTTTTAATACTTAATCTTTTTTGGATATTAAGCAGATTAAAATTCTCCGGTCTAATTCCCTTTTTAAGTTCTTCCCACTCAACTGGAGTTGCAACGGAAGCGTGTTTAGTAGCTCTTGGGGAGTAAGGACTAATAATTGTCTTACCTTGCCACATTTGCAGGTAGTCAAAGTAAATTTTTTTTCCTCTTTTTTCGATGCTTCGTTCAATTGTAATTTTATCAGGGTATTTTTGGCTAAAGTAGGCTGCAAAAAACTCATTGATCTTACGAGCTGTATCATAGTTATAGCTCCCACCTACAGGGATATAGAGCTGCAGGCCGCTGGCCCCCGAAGTTTTGATATAACTATCGATCCTTAACGAACAGAGCTCTTGATAAACAAGTAGGGCAACTTCCGCTACATCTTCGAAAGATTGTCCCTCGGAAGGATCCAAATCAAAGACTAGATTAGAAGGATAAAGCTCACGGTCAAAGGAATTAAATGGGGTGTGAAACTCTAGAACAGCTTGATTTCCGAGCCAGGTAAGGACGGCTTTCGTATCTAAGATAATATGATTATTTTCATGCCATTCTTTGGTTGCTATCCATTCAGGAGAATATTTTGGTATGTTTTTTTGGAAAAAGGATTTACCTTGGATACCATCGGGGTAACGAATGGTGGTAAGCAAGTAATTCTTGGTGTGCTTTAAGAGAAAAGGTGCTAATTCCATAAGAATCCTGATATAGTCAATTTTACGAATCCCTAGCTCAGGCCAAAGCAGCTTCTCAGGATTAGATATTTGGACTTTTTTCCCTTCTATCTCCACAATCATTAGCTAGTTCCTTTCCGGCTGCGAAAATTTTGATACTAAGCAGCTGATAGAAATTTAGTTGAATGAAGAATTGATCTAACTCACCAAGACTTAACTTGCCGTAGTTTGCTTTTCTTTTTTTGCTTTTTTCTTAACGGGTTCTTTCTTAGCTTCTTTGAGACTGGCTTGCAGAGCTTCCATTAAGTCGATTACATTTTTATGGGGGGCCTCAGGAGCTATTTCGATTTCTTTTCCTTCTATCTTTTTGTCGATTAGTTCTCGGAGTGCTTCCCGATAATCATCTTTATATTTTTCCGGTTCAAATGGTGCCGTAAGGTTTCCGATTAGTTTTGTGGCGATATCTAATTCTTTTTCATTTACATTAGTCGCTTCTGGTAAACCGGGAACATCACTTATCGCTCTGACTTCATCTGGATAAAATATTGTTTCCAGGACAAGAACATTCTTATAGACTCTTAGAGCAGCTAAGGTTTGCTTGTTGCGGATTGTCATCTTGGCTATGGCTATCTTTCCGGTGTCGTTCATCGCCTGTCTAAGGAGGGTATAGGCTTTATTTCCTGTTTCCTGAGGGGACAGGTAATATGACTTATCAAAATAGATGGGATCTATCTCAGCAAGGTTAACAAAGTCCAAAATATCAATTGATTTATTATCCAATTCAGACTTTAACGCAAGCATATCTTTTTCGTCGATAATAATAAAGTGGCCTAATTCGTATTCATACCCTCGTACTATTTCCTCTTCACTTACTTCTTTATCGCAGGTAGGGCAGACTTTTTTATATTTAAGGGGAGTATGGCATTCTCTATGCAGATATTTAAACTTAATATCCTTATCTTCGGTAGCGGTGAACATTTTTATGGGGATATTGACCAAACCGAAGCTGACAGAACCTTTCCACATAGTGTGCATATTTCAACCTCCTTTAACCCTTTATTATTGTTTGTAGAGCGAAGAGTCTTAATGCATGAATGTGGAGGGATTGATATGGGTTTTAGGAAGATTATCTATTGTACTTGAACCAGAATTAGAAAAAAGGTAGAATTTAAATATTGCTTAGTTTGACTATCAAAATAATGTGCACGGTTTTTCCCAACGTAGAATGCTAAGGATATGTAGCGTGCGAAGTTTAGTTCATTAAGCTCTAGATAATTATTAATATAAGTTATCAAAAAACGAGTGCTTTAACGAGTACTTAAAGGAGGTTTAAATATTTTGAAGTTTCCCGAATTGAAAATAGGAAATCTTATCCCGACATATCCGATTATTCAAGGGGGCATGGCTGTTAGGCTCTCAACATCTCGCCTGGCCGCTGCTGTAGCTAATGCTGGTGGCATAGGCTTAATAGCTGCATCCGGAATGGAAGTGGAGGAGTTAAGACAAGAGATTAGAAGGGCCAAGGAAAAGTCCAAAGGAATTATTGGCATTAATATCATGTTCGCTGTTCGAAGTTTTAAAGATTTAGTTTTTGCCGCTCTTGAGGAGGGAATAGACTTAATAGTTCAGGGTGCTGGTTTTTCGAGAGATATTTTCGGTTGGTGTGGAGAGGCTAAAACACCTCTTGTTTCCATAGTCTCTTCATCTAAGTTAGCCAAAATAGCTGAAAACCTTGGTGCCTCGGCTGTTGTAGCTGAAGGAAAAGAAGCTGGCGGGCATTTGGGAACAGATCAGTCTATGCGTCTTATTGTGCCCCAGGTTAAGAAGGCCGTATCCATACCGGTTATTGCCGCTGGAGGGATTGTAGATGTCTCTGACTTGCAGGAAGCTTTTAACCTTGGAGCTGATGGTGTTCAGATGGGAATTCGCTTTGCGGCCAGCGAAGAAGCTAACGGTGCTCAAGCTTTAAAAGAGTGTTACCTGAAAGCTAAGAAAGAGGATATAATCCTTATCGATAGCCCAGTAGGCTTACCGGGTAGAGTAATAAAAAACGAGTTTTCCGATAAGATTATTTCTGGAAAACAAGAACCCCCACTAAAGTGTGAGGGTTGTTTAAAAAGGTGTAAGAAGAACTTTTGTATTATGGAAGCATTGAATAATGCCCAACGGGGTAAGTTGGATAGAGGTTTAATCTTTTCGGGCGAATATATTGAAAAGATCACAGCAATCTTGCCTGCCGGCAAAATTATCTCTGATCTTGCGAAGGCCTATGAAGCGCTCTAGGAAGATTAATCCGGTGAATGCCTCTAATCAGAGTTTTTCGAATCGTATTCCGAGATTTTAGCTGATTCAACACGTTGAGACGGATGGTCTTGGAGTAGGGCTTCTAGTTTGCCGATTCTTTCTTGTAGATCATTGATGATTTCAGCCACAGGGTCTGAAAGCTTATTATGTTCCAAATCAATTCCTTGAGTCGGATCTTTACGAACTTTGACTCTCCCTGGTATTCCAACTACGGTACAATTCGGTGGCACATCCTGTAAAACGACTGAACCTGCTCCTACCTTAGAATTCTCTCCGATTACAATTGCTCCAAGAACCTGAGCATCGGTACTAATAACCACATTATTATGAATAGTAGGGTGGCGTTTTCCTTTTTGCTTGCCTGTTCCCCCAAGGGTTACACCTTGGTAAATTGTTACATCATCTCCGACCTCTGCCGTTTCGCCGATTACTGTTCCGTGACCATGATCAATAAAGACTCTTCTACCTATTATAGCCCCGGGATGGATCTCTATCCCGGTAAGAAACCTGCTGAGATGAGAAGTCAGTCTGGCTAAAAGAAACCACTTTCTTTTATAGAAAACATGGGCGACGCGATGCATGATGATGGAATGCAATCCAGGATAACACAACATTACCTCAATAGTACTTTTAGCTGCGGGGTCCCTTTCGAATACTGTATGTATATCTTCTTTTAGATTTTTAAAAAAAACCATAGGAAACTCTCCAATCCTTTACTTGTTTTCCGATGAAAATAGTAGGAATTATCTACGCTCCTTATTATAGGGTATGATTTATTTCTTTGACAAGTCATTTTTAGTTATTTTTATAGATGGTGATGATATACTTACGTCGATAATGGGTTATTTATCTCTTGATATACGGTAACCGTTGTTGACTCCAGGTATATTTGATCGAAAAAACGAACTATGATAGGG
>CALBJS010000255.1 GCA_937892995.1 uncultured Peptococcaceae bacterium
TTTCTTTTATTCTTAGCTCTTTTTCGAGTTTTTTTGAACGGCGTCTTTCTTCTTGCAGTTCTTCTTCCAACTCTAACGGATCCTTTGAATTGGTCACATTGGCTCTAATGCATTGTTCCCGCCAAGTGTTTATATCTTCTAAGTAAAGACCTTTTCTGCGACAGTATGCTGCTAATTCTTCTTGGGTAAGGGTGGCAGTCTCCATAACTACATGGAATTTATCTTTTGAGGACCATTTATGGGTAGACCTAGAATTCACGGAGTTTTTATTTTTAGACCTAATCCATTGATAAATGGCGGATCTAGAGATGTTTAATTCCTCGGCCAGACTTGTCACGGTATCCTTTGTAGGGGGCTCAAGCCTTTTAAGGACTGATTCTTTGAATTTTTTTGAGTAACGGTTCCTTGATGAGGTTCTTATTGTCATAACAACAACTCTCCTTAGGGTTATCGTATTTATAGTGTACACTATTTCCTCTATACGACAACTATCCTAACGCATAGGGATCCTGCTATTGAAGGAAATGTTCAAGATCTAAATCAAAGAGCCATTGTTCTGACCAGAGGATTAGTCAAATTTAAAACCCAAGTCTTGGATGCGATGTTATCTTGTCGGTTATTTACTTTTAACTTTCCACTTCTTATTATTCACATTCGGCGTGAAGCACTCCTATTTATTGAACAATTAGAACTGTTGCAAAGAAGGGGAGCAATCGACTTTGCACAAGAAGTGATTGCTCAAAAAATATTCTGGGACCTGCAAATGGCGGAACATGCCCAATTCATTGCCCATTTATTAGACCCGACTGAAGCTGTCTTGATAAATGAGGCCAATAATTTCGCGAGGCTATTCTTTAATTTACGTGCCCAAGCAGAGAGTGGTGCAAATCCCTTAGGTGAATTGATTGGCCAAGAAATTACGGCTACAAGCAATTTGTGCAATTTTAAAGCTACTGCAGAAGAGTTAATATTAGGCTGCCGCATAAAGTCAATTATATTTCCTTTACTTGCCGATCATCTCCTACGAGAGGCAAATCACTTCTTACGAATACTAAATACTTCTGGACAAATCTTTGGTTTAGGAAACCAGTTATCAGGACCGCTAATTTGTTCACATTCATTATTCAAACACTAATCGACTATCAAAAATGATTTGAAAAATAATCTCAAGTCAGTAAAGCTATTTTGTAGGTCTAAACTTTTTCTTATAACAAATAGGGGTTGGCCTTAAAGCTTGTTTGAGGTCAACTCTAAACTTCGAAAAGTATCATTCGTTTAAGGAATAGGTTTATGAAACCTTTTGATTCCTTGATATTTTTGCATCTTATAATTTTTAGACCTTCTTAAAATATTTTGTTCTGATAAATTAAATATTTCTTTGTAGAAGTATTTTTTATAAATAATTTGTACTCCTTTACATAATAGTTATGGGCAACAATATAGGTGAAGGGTCATGTAAAATTTTCATTTTTCTCTCGTCTGTGATTAAAAGGATAGTTTTTTAATCACAGGACTAATTATCTAAACAAATTGTATTATAAACAAGTAATTAACCAGCAAGCATATGCTTACTGGTTAAAATTAATTTAGAAAAGCCGAGGGTATTTTTCATTTCCTGTTAGAGAATTGTAATTATGGGTATGGCCATTATTAAAGGTCGTAGTACCTTGGTACTGATGAGTATGGCCACCGCTAGGCAATGGTATTTCCGGACCGGTAACTCCAGAGAAATAGTGGACATGGGCGTTATTAACAGTAGTTACTCCTCGATAAGAATGGATATGGGAATTACCGTAAGGTATATCATAACTAGTTGTCCCGGACATCAGATGGGAATGCCCGAAATCAATAGTGGTTTCATTGTAAAAGTTGTGGACATGAGGTCTATCCGACATATTTTGGGTCTCACCTCTCTTAATATTATTTTTCAGAGAATATACTTAATAAAAATAAGGGTTGCATATTGCAACCCTATTTTGCTTTTTAGAAAATTACACCCAAAGCTATAAGAATTAAAATAGCAATTGCAATAATGGCTGCACCAGCACCACCACCCATGAGGAAGTTTCCGTACATCTATTTCACCGTCCTTTCCTTAAAAATAAATTATAATTAAAGCCTAAAATACAATACCCATGGCAATTAAGAGTAGAATTATAACTACAACTATCGCGATTCCAGCAAAGCATCTGTTTGGAAATCCGTCTACAGGGCCAAGAGCCATTCTAATTGGCCTCCTTTCTATTGGAAATAACACCCAATATTGATATATGTTTTGTCCATAGATTTTGTTAATACTTGTCCAGATAATAGTACAAAAGGGTAAAAAAACGGTGGGTATGATCATCTTATCGGGATTATGTTGTAATCAAAAATGGAAGAGTCCACAAAGACCCTTCCATAAAGAATTAATTAAAAGAAGACATTAAAAAATTACTGCTAAAGCAATAAGAATTAAAATGGCAATAGCAATAATAGCAGATCCCTCACCGCCGCTCGTCACGGGGAATGTCATTGTCGGGAATACTGTTCTTCAGCAACAACCACCTCTGTGAATCATAAATATTTTCACTCCTTTCATTTTATTATTTTGAATTTAGAAAACGATGCCCAATGCTATCAACAGAAGAATGATAATTGTAACGATGGCGATTCCTTCAATTCTTTCAAATCTTTCACGTCTTTCAGGAACCAAACCTTCAAAAGCCATTTTGACACCTCCTTTATACTGGGAATTATAACCAGTACATTTTTATGCTTTGTCCAACCAATTTGTTAATAATGATGTGGGAACCTACTAGCACGGACACCGAGAAGATGGATAATAATAAAGAGGAGTCATCAGGAGGTGTCGTCATGGCAAAATACTTTGACAGGGATACAAAGGTAGCCTATGTAGGGCTTGCTGAATAACCTGGAAACCATGAGACAACAAGGTTTTTATAGTCTAT
>CALBJS010000256.1 GCA_937892995.1 uncultured Peptococcaceae bacterium
AAATCCGAGCACATATCCCCCTGTGGGACCTGCCAGTGCCGCTACCCCGCCTTTAAAACCGGCAAACCAAGGAATACCCGCCAGGCCACCCAGGGCATAAATTAACATACTTAGCGCACCCCATCTTTTGCCCAGGAGCACCGCCGCCAGAATCACTCCCAGTTGAGAAGCCACGATGGGTACAGGTGTCCAAGGCAAAAAGATTTTAATTTGGGCCAGCAATCCTGTCAAGGCGGCTAAACCGCCGGCAAGAGCAAGTTTTGCCATAATAGTCGATTGGGTACGCCACTGATAGTAAGAAAATCTCTTTTTACGATAGACATCTACAAAACCTAAACTCTCTTGCATTTTAGTCCCTCCAGTTTTCTATTCCTGATTTTGTTTAAATCAAATTGCTTTACATAATAATCCTTACCGAAAGCTCTTCTTTTCAAAAGAAAGTTGTTCACTGATCCAGGGTATAATATACTCTTTTTTCCCAAATAGGTAAAGATTGCAGGCCGCCTTAAAGCATCCTCAGTGAGATCTCCCCGGAAACGACAGAAGCGATGTCTCCCTTAGCTAACTTGACAACCAATTCCCCCTGTGGCCCTAGGTCGAGAACCTCAGCTTCTTCTACGATTCCCTTATTTACAAGAATTACATTTCTACCGATAACTGCTGACCTCTGTCGGCAGATTGTCAGGGATTTTGCTATGCTTCCCCCTGAAAACTCTTGATATAAAGGCTCGAAAGAATTTAGTATTTCCGCTATGATAATCTCCCTATCATAAGCTCTGCCTGTCCCTAAGTAAAGAGATGTCGCTTTCATCAACAATTCGGAAGGGAAATCATCTTCCTCAAGACTTACATTTAGACCGATTCCCAGCACTACTGACTGTGCCTTGCCTCCGCTAACCTGCATCTCGGTCAGAATTCCGCCGACTTTTTTCTCACCTAGAAGGAGATCATTAGGCCATTTAATCTGTACCTTAGTGCCAAGTGAAGGCTCAACAATCTCCAGGGCAAGACAGACTGCCGCTGCTCCAACCATGGTAAGCCGGGGAATTCTATCGGGTGGCTGATCCGGCTTTAAGAGTATGGACATCCAGATACCCTTATTCCTGGGCGAAGTCCATTCCCGCCCTAAGCGTCCCCGGCCTGCTGTTTGTTGCTCACTAAGGATCACTATCCCTTCCCCTTCAGGGGTAAACCTTCTTCTACCTTCACTATTAGTTGAATCCACTGTATCCAGATAAATAATCTTTCTGCCAAGGATTTTTGTCCGAAGGTCTTGCGTTATTTTATCAGGTATAAGATTTCGGTAGTGATATCTTAGCACTCCAGATAGGCTCCAATCTTTCTATATTTGTTATATCTCTGGTCAACTACTTCAGCAATTTTTTCACTCATGGTCTTAAACGGAACTTGCAACAGGCTTTCCTTAATAATTTTGGCCATCCCGTCTAAATCCTTATGGGCACCGCCAGGTGGTTCAGGTAAAATTCTGTCGATAAGTCCCATCTCTTTTAAATCCTGAGCTGTTATCTTCATTAGCTGGGCAGCTTCCTTCGCTCTGGAAGCATCTTTCCAGAGGATACTGGCGAATCCCTCAGGAGAAAGGATGGCATAGACTGAATGCTCCAGCATCCATATCTCATCAGCCACGGAAAGGGCAAGTGCCCCACCGCTGCCGCCTTCCCCGATAACAATAGAAATTATCGGAGTACGTAAACCCACCAATTCCATAAGATTCCTGGCTATGGCCTCCCCCTGGCCTCTTTCTTCGGCACCCAGGCCCGGGTCTGCTCCCGGGGGATCAATAAAACAGATTACCGGTCTTCGAAATTTTTCGGCCTGCTTCATAAGTCTTAAGGCTTTTCGAAAACCCTCCGGATTAGGCATCCCAAAATTTCTCCGGACATTTTCTTTAGTATTCCTTCCCTTTTGTTGACCAATGATGGTAACAGGTAGATCGCCTAACCTGGCAATACCGCCTACGATACTTGGGTCATCACGAAACTTACGATCACCATGAAGCTCAATGAAGCCTTCGAAAATTCTCTCGATATAGTCTAGGGCTGTAGGTCTTTCGATCATCCTGGAGAGAGTAAGTTTATCCATAGGGCTCAAGTTAACAATGACCTCAGCTTTCATCTTTGCCAATTTGGCTTCCAACACTTTGATCTCGGCAGAAAAATCCGTCTTCTTATCTTGGGCAAACTTGCGTAAGTCTTCTATTTTTACACTTAATTCCGCTATATCTTTTTCCCGTTCTAACATGAGTCCACTTCCAATTCCAAATATCTCTTATTTATAATTTGGCTAACCAAAGGCAATAAGAATTAATTATGCAATTTTAATAGGCGAGACAAAGTAAGTTTCAAATGATTCCTGGCCACTATTTTATCAATGAAACCGTGTTCAAGCAAAAATTCCGCTGTCTGGAACCCTTCCGGCAGTTTTTGTTTGATAGTTTGCTCCCCGACACGCTTTCCGGCAAAGCCAATCAAAGCTCCGGGTTCAGCAAGAATTATGTCCCCCAACATGGCAAAGCTAGCCGTCACTCCTCCGGTCGTAGGGTCGGTAAGAACAGTAATGTAAAGCCCACCTGCTTTGTCGTATCTAGCTATTGCGGCCGAAGTTTTAGCCATCTGCATAAGGGAGAACATCCCTTCCTGCATTCTGGCGCCACCCGAAGCAGTAAAGATAATTACAGGCATCTGCTTGGAGGTAGCAAATTCAAACGTCCTGGCTATTTTTTCTCCCACCACAGAGCCCATGCTGCCCATCATAAAGTTACTATCCATAACTGCCAAAACAGTATCCTTGCCATGAATTTTACCATACCCCGTCACTACAGCTTCGCTGAGTTCTGTCCGGTCTTTACTAGCGGTAAGCTTATGATCATAGCCATTAAAAGCTAAGGGGTTAACGCTTGTCAAGTGCGAGTTAATCCCCTTGAATGTTCCGGTATCCATGATGAGCTCGATTCTTTCCCCGGCATTCAGTCTATAATGATGACCACAGCTTATACAAACCTTGTTATGCTGACAAAGTTCTTTATTATAAATGGTTTCTCCACAGCCTACGCATTTTTTCCAAAGTCCATTAGGGATAGACGGAGGATCATTTTCTTCGCCTTGAGTTGCCTGTAATTTGTTCTGCTCTAGGACAAGATAACGTGGTTTTTTGAAAATTTGTTTAATCTTAAACATTAACACCAACCGCTAAACTATATTTTTATTTAGTTCGTTAAACGACTATGAACGGAGTATCTTATCTTATCCAAAAGTTTAGTGCCGCAATCCTACCCAATACTTAAGAATAAGAGTCTTAGCGACAGTTAGCTATCGAATAAATATATTTATCTCAAGTTAAACTCCTTAGCTATAAATGAGGTATCGATTTCCCCTTTAATGAATTTATCATTATCTAAGATCTGAAATAGGAACTCAATATTGGTATCGATACCTTCGATAATGAATTCATCTAAGGCTCGACGCATCTTATTTAAGGCCTCGGTCCTATCTCTTCCGTGGGTAATGAGTTTGGCAAGCATGGAATCATAGGTCGGAGGGATTTCGTAACCGTTGTAAAGGGCACTATCTAAACGGACTCCGTTTCCACCTGGCCAAAGGAGGATATTGGCTTTCCCCGGTGAGGGTCTAAAGCCCAGAGTCGGACTTTCGGCATTTATCCTGCATTCCAAGGCATGCCCCTTAATCTGAATATCTTCTTGCTCTATGGCCAGCTCTTGGCCGGAGGCTATTTTAATCTGCTCCTGAACTAGATCTATCCGAGTAACTAACTCTGTAACGGGATGTTCGACCTGAATACGGGTGTTCATCTCCATGAAGTAAAAAGAGCCACTTTTATCTACTAAGAATTCTACTGTTCCTGCATTCTTATAGCCAACTGCTTTGGCGGCACGAACCGCCGCTTCCCCCATCTTCTTCCTGAGTTCAGGGGTAAGAATGGTCGAAGGAGCTTCTTCGATCACCTTTTGATTACGGCGCTGTATAGAGCAATCTCTCTCCCCAAGGTGGATGACCTTACCATGATGATCAGCCAAGATTTGGAATTCAATATGTCTGGGTTCTTCAAGATATTTCTCCATATACATGGAATCATCATTAAAAGCAGCTTTGGCTTCGTTCCTGGCTGTCTCGTAGGCCTTTTTCAATTCCTCGGCACTTCCGACTATTCTAATTCCTCTGCCTCCACCCCCGGCTGAGGCTTTAAGCATAACGGGGTAGCCGATCTGTTCCGCTGCCCTGAGTGCCTGATCAAAGTCTTCCAGAACCCCATCTGCACCCGGAACTACAGTTACTCCTGCTTTAATCATCATCTGTCTAGCTTTAGCCTTGTTTCCCATCATTTCCAGCACTTCCGGGTCAGGTCCAATAAAGGTTATTCTGCATTCTCTACACATCTCGGCGAATTTACTATTTTCAGCCAAAAATCCAAAGCCCGGGTGGATTGCTTCCGCTCCGGTAAGTACGGTGGCACTGATAATATTTTCAGTATGGAGATAGCTCTCTCTGGCTCGAGCCGGACCGATACAAACCGCCTGGTCAGCCAAATCTACGTGCAAAGCATTCCGATCAATATCAGAATAGACGGCCACGGTCTGAATCCCTAACTCTCGGCAGGCTCTAATAATCCGTACTGCTATCTCTCCCCTGTTAGCTATCAAAATTTTATTAAACAAAATTTCACCTACTCTATCGTTACAGAGGGACGTTTCCACTGTATCGCTGATGTGATACAGTGGAAACGTCCCCCTGTATCACACGGTCACACGATGAAAAATTTGAGCTCGGCTTCGACTGTCGTTTGGCCGTCAACAGATGCTCTAGCCTTTCCTATCCCGGCCGGACCTTTCATTTTAATTATCTCTACTTCCAGCTTAAGAACATCCCCCGGAACGACTTTTTTTTTAATTCTAGCTTTATCAATCCCTGTAAAATAAGCAATCTTACCTTGATATTTTTCCATTTTGAGGAGGGCGACTGCTCCTGCCTGGGCCAAAGCCTCAATGATCAAAACCCCAGGCATAACAGGTTCTTGGGGAAAATGCCCCTGAAAAAAATACTCGTTTATTGTTATATTTTTATAAGCAACTACACTTTTACCCTCTTCCAGTTCTGCTACCCT
>CALBJS010000257.1 GCA_937892995.1 uncultured Peptococcaceae bacterium
GATCAAAGCGTAGTAATTAATCATTTGACAGGATTACGTGTAATTTCGCCTCTCAATGCCAGCTTACATGTAGAAAGCAACAGTGATCTTGCCCTGGCAATAAACCGCACTTCATTCGATCAAGAGTTAGCTGTCAAAGCTGAAAATGCCGGAGCGGTATTGTTGAAAGGTTTAAGGGTAGATGGAATTGGGAGCGTCTCAGGTGGGTTTCGCCTAACAGCCACGGGAAAAAGCAAAAAGAAAGTCCTGCTGAAGACTAAATTGCTGATAGGAGCTGATGGCGTCAATTCCAAGGTGGCTAAATCCGGCTAATTCTAAAGCGGTGATGTATGCAGCCGATGCAGAACTGCAAAGCACGGATACGAGCACAATTAGTGTATTTTTAGGCCAAGATTTTGCCCCGGGGTGGTTTGGTTGGATTATCCCTCTTGATGCCGGAACTTGTCGGGTAGGAACGGGCTTTGCCCAGGTACAGCCGGAGTGTTCTCCCCAACGTTATTTTCAGCAGCTGGAGAATAGTTATCCGCAAATTTTTAAAGATCTTAAAGTTATTCGTTATACGGGCGGCACAGTGCCCTTAGGCTTAATGTCCAAAATATATTCCTCTCATGCCATGTTAGTTGGAGATGCTGCCAGTCAGACGAAACCAATATCCGGCGGGGGTATATATATGGGTTTAAGGGGAGCGAAAATATGCGGACAGATAGCCGTAGAAGCCTTAAATGAGGGTGATCTGTCAGAGACAAAAATGTCGTGCTACCAGAAGCTTTGGGAAAAGGACATGGGAGAAGAAATAATTAGTGCTATGGCACATCGGGAAAGCTTCCTGGACTTTAGCAATGAGGACATTGACTTGATCATCCGGTTTTTAAGTAAGCCCCAATGTCAAGAACTTCTTTTAAAATACGGGGATATCGATTACCCATCCCATTTGGCGAAAAAGCTTTTTGACTTTGGCCCTTGGAAGAATAGTTTTTTAAAGGTTGCTTTAAAAATTGCTGACTATGCGAATTTAATGTAGGAGTGCCGGTTATTTGTAAAAGCGGAGGGACTGACTATGTACAGAGGAAGGCTAATTGGTGTTGTTGTTCCAGCTTATAATGAAGAACTACTTATAGCCAAAGTTATCGAAACAATGCCTGATTATGTAGATAGGATTTACGTTATAGATGATTGTTCCACTGATCGGACTTTCATCTCAGCCGCTCAGTTTTCGGGAGAGCCGCGTTTAAAGCTTACACGTCACCTTAATAACGAAGGCGTTGGTGCTGCCATAATGACAGGATATAGGCGGGCTTTAAATGATGAAATGGATATTGTAGCAGTTATGGCCGGTGATCATCAGATGGATCCGATACAGCTTACGAAATTACTTGATCCGCTTGTTGAAGGAACTGCCGAATATTGCAAAGGCGATCGGTTATCTAGGTCTGAGTTAACAAAAGGAATGAGCAGGTGGCGAAGATTTGGAAATGTAATACTCACTAGGCTGACCCGCATTTCTTCCGGTTACTGGAAAGTTCAAGATCCACAAAATGGTTATACCGCAATTTCCCGGGAAGCGTTAAGCAGACTTGATTTAGATAAAGTCTATCCTAGGTACGGTTACTGCAACGATCTTTTAGCCAAAATGAACGTGCTTGATGTAAAAGTAAAGGATGTTCAGATTCCTGCTCGGTATAGCCAAGAAAAGTCTAAAATAAAGTATGGAAATTATATAAGGAAGGTATCTCTACTCTTACTAAAAAACTTTTTTTGGCGGATTACGCAAAAATATATTCTTCCCTGGTTTTCCAGAATTGGGGGGACAAAACTATGAAAAATGAGGTACAGGCGTATGATGATTTCGTAGATTCCAGCCCGCAGGGTTCTTTATTTCATAAATCATGGTGGTTGGATGCCGTCGCACCAGACAACTATACAATACTTTCTATCAAAGAGAATGAGAAAATATTAGCCGCTTGGCCGCTAACATTTAAAAAGTTAGCTGGTTTAGACTTAATAATGTTACCTCAGCTAACTCCCAAGCTTGGAATGCTGTTTACTTCCCCTCGTAAGATGAAATATGCGGATCAACTATCGGAAGAGGTCGAGTTAATGGCTAAGCTGCTGAACCTTTTGCCTGAGCATCATTTATTTTATCAACGGTTTGCTATAGAATTTACTAATTGGCTGCCTCTCTATTGGGCTGATTTTAAGCAAACAACACGCTATACCTATGTAATAGAAGATTTATCTGATTTGGATAGGGTTTGGGAAAACGTACGGTATAGTACGAAACGCAAAATTAAGCGAGCCCTAAAGCATGGTATTAAGGTCGTAACCCATTTGGGTTTGGAAAAATTACTTGATTTGAATGAGCTAACATATAAAAGACAAAAGCTGACTGTCCCTTATTCGCGGGAGTATGTACATAGAATAGATGAAGCCTGTGAGAAAAATAATGCTCGGAATTTTTTTTTCGCTATCGATGAGGCTGGTCAAATCCATGCAGCAGTGTATATCGTTTATGATCAAAAGGCTGCTTACTACTTAATAGGAGGGGGAGACCCTGCTTTAAATAACTACGGTGCCCATTTCTTAGCGTTGTGGGAAGCGATTAAATTTGCGAGTCAAGTAGCTCAAAGTTTTGATTTTGAAGGTTCCATGCACAGCAACATCGAGCCGGTATTCAGAGGTTTTGGCGGGGCACAAAAGCCTTATATGGAAATAACAAGGGGCAATTGCTTGATTGAATCCGCTTTTTCCGTTTTCAGAAATGCTTGGAATAAAGGAGGTATACCTTCTGTAATTTGCGGCAAATTACTTCGTTGAAAAATCAAATGTAAGGAAGAATGCTATGAAAATAGTTGTAGATATTGGCCACCCCTCTCATGTTCACTTTTTTAAAAATTTTATATTAGAAATTCAAAAGAATGGGCATCAGGTGCTGATTACCGTCAGCGAAAAAGATATTACTACCTCTTTGCTGCAAGCCTTTGGTTTTGAATATACCAATTTGGGTTCTTACGGAAAGTCATTGCTCCAAAAAATCTTGAATGTTCCTGTCATGAATATCAAGATGTACAAGGCTGTTCGAGAGATGAAGCCCGATATTTTTTTAGGTTACGGTTCTGTTCGAGCCGCTCATGTGGCTTGGGTATTGAGAAAACCTTGCGTAATTTTTGATGGCGATGAATTCACATTCCCTTATTACAAGTGGTTTGCAAACACAGTTTGTGTGTTTTCCGGATTCGAAAAAACGGGTAAGAAAATAGTGAATGTCCCAGGCTATAAGGAACTGGCTTATCTTCATCCCCGGTGGTTCTCGCTAAACCTTGCTATCCAGGCAAAAGATCCAATAACTGTACTGCGCTTTGTTTCAAGAGCGTTTCATGACGTAGGTAAGGGGAGTTTTGACCTTGATTTTAAGAGAAGGTTAGTTAAAGAACTCGAGAGATATTCGACTGTTTGTATTTCCTCTGAAACTTCTCTGCCCGTTGAGTTAGAAAGCTATCGGGCTAATATTAAACCGGAAAAAATGCACACCTTCCTTTCCGGGGCTAACCTGCTGGTTACGGATTCGGGCACAATGACAACGGAAGCTGCGGTTATGGGCATACCTGTTGTAAGATGCAATTCCTTTCTAGGACAGGGTTACTTAGGGATATTTCAAGAGTTGGAAAAAAAATATGGCCTAATATTTAATTATAGGGATTCGGAGCTGGCCTTAAACAAAGCCATCCAACTATCACAAATCCCTGATATCAGAGCAATATGGGGGCAAAAAAGGAAATGCTTGCTGCAAGATAAAATTGATGTTACATCATTTATGGTATGGTTTGTAGAACATTACCCTGACAGTATTCATTCAGCCCAATCGTTTTATACCTCCAGTTTAGAATCTCATGTTAAGAAAGGTGTGAATTCTAAGCATGAATAGGGATCTATGGAATAGCCTAAAGGAGGATTCTGAACTTTGGGAAACCTATGTAAATAATCAAGAGTGCCTTAATACTGAGTCTAAATATAACGGGTTAAGCCAAACAAAGGTTATGATTCCCGTTGTTTCAGAATACCTTATTAAACAAGGATACCAAGTTAGCTATCCGGATAATAAAAAATTTGCTATCTGTTTGACCCATGATGTAGATGACATCTATCCGCCCCTTTCCCATCAGGTATTATCCGGTTTGTGGAGTCTTAAAAAATGCGATTGGAGTGGGTTAAAAGAACAATTATTCTGGAAGAGCTTGGGGAAAGAAATGAGTCCCTATAGAAATTTTCAAAAAATCATGGAGCTGGAAAAGAAATATAATGCCAAATCGACTTTTTATTTTATGACAGCTTCCCGGGATCCCAGGAGATTCAGATATAACATTGAAGATATTGCCGGTGAACTTCGTTTTATCGTTGATAATGGCTGGGAAGTAGGATTGCATGGAGGCTATTATTCTTTTAATGACTTTGACGCTATAAAACTGGAGAAAAGCAGGTTAGAAAAAGCTTTAGGCAGGGAAGTGATTGGTTATAGGAATCATTATTTAAGATTCAAGGTTCCTGATACTTGGGACATTCTGAAAAAATGTGGTTTCAAATATGATTCAACCTATGGCTATACAAACATGGTTGGCTTTCGAAATGGGATGTGCCACCCCTTTAGACCTTATGATTTGCGGCACCAACAATGGATGGATATCTACGAATTGCCCTTACATGTCATGGAGAGTGCAATGTTTGATTTTGTAAAATCTCACGAGGCGTGGGCACTGATCAAAGAACTACTGGAAGAAGTGGAATTAAACAAAGGGGTTTTAACTGTACTTTGGCATAATAATATTTTTAGTTGTCCATTTAGAGAAAATTGGGGTGCATTATACGTAAAGATTTTACAGTATGGTAGAGAAAAAAATGCCTGGATGACTTCGGGAGAAGAGCTTTGGGGATGGTGGAAAGAAAATGGCTATTAATCTTGTAACAAATCAAAACCAGTGGGATAGCTTTATCGATGATAGTCCCCATGGTCTGCTTTATCATAAATGGGATTTCCTTAAACTGGTAGAAAAGTATACGGGCTATGAGTTTTGGTCTTACGGGATTTACAAAGGAGAACGATTATTATGTGTTATTCCTCTTTTTTATAAGAAGATTATTGGTGTTAAATTATTATTCTCACCTCCCCCTCAGTCAGGAATTCCCTACCTTGGTCCGGTTATGGAGAAAAACTACGAAAGCATGAAACAAGACAAGAAAGAAACCTACGTCAATCTTGTTGTACAAGAAATCAATGCTGAACTTAATAAAATAGCTCCCAATTATTTTTCGGTTATACTGGTACCGGGTTTTCTTGATATACGCCCTTTTCAATGGCAAAAATACCAGGTTCATCCCAGCTACACTTATACTTTTAACTTAAAACCTAAACTGGAAGATATCTGGGAAAGTTTTACGACTTTAGGCAGGCAGAATATCCGGAAAGGTGAAAACTTGAAATGTCAGATGGTAAGATGTGACGATACTTCAATCCTGACCGATTTTTTGACGGAGAGATATGACGAGCAGGGCTTAAATCATGCCGTGGATCCTGCTTATCTGAAGGAAGCTTTGAAAACTTACCCTGAGAATTTAATCTTAAATTGTTTATATGATAATGATGAGCTCATTGGGGCTACTCTAAATCAAGCTTATAACAGGTATATAGCCTGGATGGGTTTACCGAAACCCAAGGATAAAAAATATACTTATGCTAACGAATTCATGATATGGCAATTGATACAGCAGGCTAAGTCGCTGGGGTTTGCTAAGTTTGAAATAAGCGGTGCCAATAAACAAAGTTTATGTAGATATAGATCAAAATTCAATCCGCAATTGGAAATGTATTTTACAATATCAAAGAAGGATACGTTTGGGAAAATGGCTGAGGCATTCTATTTCAATTTCGTGAAAAAATTTTAAGGGTAGTTTTAATGGGAAGTGAAATTACATGTCTCATATTTTGGCCAAATTGCCCAATATTTTGAAAGATCATCTTTACAGGAACTCCCTGTATTTGGTTCTAAGCAGGCTCCTTAATGTTACTGCCGGTTTTCTTTTCTGGGTAATTGCCGCCAAATTATATTCAATTAATGAGGTCGGTATGGCTACAGCATTAATTTCCTCTCTTGGACTAATCATGCTTTTTTCAAGGTTTGGCTTTGATTATTCTTTAATACGTTATGTAGCGAACGCTGACAAGAATAAAGTATTTAATACAAGCCTTGTAATCACCACTATTGCTGCAGTCGTAATCAGCTTAATATATATCTTGTTGGCCGGGATTTTTAAAGCGAACCTTGCTTTAAATTTAAGCAATGGAATGCTCTTTATCCGAATTGCTTTATTTAATTCGATTACTTTGATTGCAGGTAATATGTTTTTAGCGTTGAGAAAAGGGCAATATCTTTTTATACAAACTGTACTCATTTCACTTCGATTATTCCTTTTACTCCCACTGGCGAGATTTGAGAGTTTTGGTATTATCTTATCCCTCGGCATATGTTATGTTTTCTCCGCTATTTTTTCTTTATGGGTACTACGAAAAGAAGTAAAAGTAAATTTTCTGCAGATAGATAGACCATTTGTAAAAGAATCCTTCAAGTTTTCGCTTGGAAGTTACTTGTCAAATATATTAATTGAAGCTCCGATATTGATTTTGCCGGTTATGGTATTGCATTTAATTGGTCGAGGAGAAGCTGCAATATATTACATAGCAATGGCCATTGGTAATTTTGCTTTAATTGTGCCCTATGCCCTAAGTTTCTCCTTATTTATAGAAGGAAGTTATGGCCAGTCCCTAAAACAAAATACAATTAAAGCCTGCCTTACTGCCTATCTGTTTTTAATTCCCATAATAGTAATACTAAGCTTGTGGGGTAAAAACATTCTTGGCCTTATTAGTAAAGAATATATTGAAGCATACCATTTATTATTTTTGGTTATGATCACAGGTTTTTTTGCCGTAATCTACATGGTCTTTATTTCTGTGCAGAACATCAAGATGCGGGTTGAAAGGAACATAAGATTAAATCTGCTTCGCTTTCTTCTTTTGCTGGGAGCCAGTTACTATTTAATACCTAAATATAATATCAGCGGTGTCGGTTATGCTTGGTTATTAACCCATGTGATCTTAACGCTTGTCATTGCTGCAACGGTTTTAAAAGATGCTTTAAGGAAAAATCGGGTGCAGAGTAAAGCGGAAAGTACTCAGAGTGATAAAACTCCTTTGCTTACTCTTACCACCGGCCCAGTGGTAAGAGATTATGATGCTTACAATTTAATAGTGATAATACTAAATACTACTTGTTTAAATCTCAGGGTAAAAGTGGTCGTCAATGATTTAACAGAAGGTCGTAAACAAGACAGGGTAATGGCCTTACTTGTTCAAGGTAATTTTACTGAGAAGTTAACCTTACCCAAACCGCCGACGTTATACGAAGTATTGATTGAAGGCCTTTCCCCTGGGGTTTATATATGGACGTCAACAAGTACCAAGCCGGATAGGGCTTCTTTACAAGCAAATAAGTTTATAGAGGCTAATACTTTCCGTCATAATGACTTTATTTCCTTGCCCAATATTTAAAAGACTACTATTAATCCCAACAGTACTTTTAAAGTATAGGGGGTAAATCTTATGAAATTTATTTACGGCAATAATAAATATATCTTTACAGAGAAAATCTTTGTAATAATGCTGATTATTTTTGCGATGCTTGGATCTGTTGGCCCGCTGGTGCTTAAACAATTTAATTTGGCTTTATTGGGTATTTACTTAGGTATGCCGATGCTGTCCGCTCCAATAATTTGGTTGGTATTAAGGAACAAGGAAATTGAGATTCCGAGCCTAAGCCCAAATTCAAATCAGCTTTTAATCCCTGCTTTTTCCTTGTGTTATCTTTTTTCAATCCTAATTTTGTATTACTTTCCTGTTAGGACATTATTGTATTTCGTATTGGTTGCAGTTATGGGAGTGCTTATTGTAACACAAATATTATTTTCATCAGAGTTGAGTAACAAACAAATCAAAATAACTTTAATGCAAATTATCCTGCTTTTTTTAAATATTATTTGGGGAGTAACTTTAAAATATTATTTTTTTATTGGCAGAACGGATGTATTTTTTCACTCCTGGGCAATTGAAAACCTGCTGGAAGCAGGTTATATTAATCAAACCTTTGATATATATGAAGCATTTCCCTTATGGCATATTTTGTCTTCATATATTCATCAAATTACAAACTTGCCAATAATACCGGCCAAAGTAATGTTCATAACAAATGGCCTTATCTATGGTTGTCTAGTTCTAATTATTTATTTAGCTGCCTCAAAAATCTTAAATACGAAAATAGCGTTATTGTCGGCTCTTTTGATGTGCTTTAATACCGATGCTATTTTCTATGGCATGTATTCTATTCCCAGAAGTGGAGTTTTCTTTCTTGAAGGACTTTTAATTGTTTTACTATTACAACAGAAAACATATTTAAATATAGCCTTATGTATTCTCATAACTGTCGGACTCATAATGTATCATACAGCTTCTATGCCTTTCATTATATTAATCTTAGCCCTTTTCTATATATTACAAGTAGTTTATGACGTTGGTAATACTGAGCGATTCGTGAATTTTAATTTTTTACTATTAATATTCATATCAACAGTAACCTATTGGATGTATGCTGGCGTAAAGGTTTTTAACTCAGTTGCTGGAAGCTTATTGAGAGAAGCCCCTACCGGCATCTTAACCAAATCAATTGTTGAAACACCACTAAAGGAATTATTTAATTACCTCCAATATAGTCCGCTGCTCTTATTTGTTATCTTGGGAGTTTTGTGGGGGTTGAGTACTCCCAAACTAAAGGGTGTTGCTAAAATATTTTTGATAATGGGTTTGTTGCTTGTTCCTGTTACTTTTCCGGGACCGGCATTACTCTTTAACAAACTGGCAGGCAACTTCAACTTAGCCCGCTTTGGGGAATATTCCTTTTTATTTATTTGTGTTACCGGTGCTGCCGGCCTTTACATATTATTTTACAAGCTAAACACAAAATATAAGATTTCAGTAATTATCTTATTTTTTATGATGGCTTTCTTAGCAGTGTCTAACGATTTCACAGCCTCAGATCGCCCTTTAATTAAAAGGCCCTTCTACACTTTTTATTTAAGCGAGGAAGAGAATATTTCACTTAAAAGAGCGGCTCAAATGGCTGAAGGATATCTCATGTCCGATTATATTTCCTGCCGCTACTTAGAAAGTTCTGCCTTTGCTAATAAAATCCATGTGCTTGAAGTCGATCCGCAACAGCAAAGATTCCTAAAAAGCAGCAGGGAAGATATTATTTTTTTAAGGAAGGCTGAATTAACTAAGCGGCCTCTCAAGTTGTTCACCTCACCAAATGGGAAATTTTTATTAAAGCCTTCCCTGGGAGATACATTGGATTACTATTATAATGATTTACCCTTATGGAATACTTTGGAAAGTTATAATACTGTTTATGATTCAGGAGCGATAAAGGCTTTCCAATAATTCAAAGTGCGATTTGCAGGGGGAAGTTGGGATGAAGGTCAATCTAAAAAACGAGTATTTATTATTAGGCAGCTTGTCTTTGTTTTTACTGGTAATTGTTTGTTTCAGCGATTTGACCATTTTTAGAACTATACTTGGCTTACCTTTTGTGCTATTGCTTCCGGGATATTTATTGACGACAGTGATGTATCCCAAAGCCGATGATCTTGGGAGTTTAGCCCGCACTGCTTTAAGTGTAGGGTTAAGTATAATCATGGTACCCTTGATTGGACTTTTACTTAATTACTTGTTATGGGGCATCAGGCTCTTGCCGATCATGTTTTCGCTAACTTTTTTTAATATATTTCTAGCTGTGCTGGGTTGGTACAGGAGAAAAAAACTGCCTGTGGAGAAGTGCTTTATATTAACCCTAGAAGTTAATTTTAGACAATGGACTCAAAAGGCTAAAGAACTTAAATTTGTTCACAAGGCACTGCTGATAACCTGTTTGTTATTGTTTGTTACCTTATTTTATATATTATTCTCTCCTAAAATCGGCGACAGCTTTACAGAGTTTTATATTACCGGGCAGGACGGTCTAGCCTCGGGTTACGATGAACAACTTCAGGTTGGAGAGTACGGAGTAGTTAAAGGAGGCGTCATTAACCATGAACATCAAAAAACTATCTACAGAATGGAGATCAGAGTAGACGGTGATTTAATTGAAATCATAACGCCAATATCCTTAGAACACCTAGAAAAATGGGAAGAGATTGTGTCTTTTAAAGCAGAAGAACCGAATGATGCTGTAAAAGTAGAATTCTTATTGTTTAAGGGCAGTCAAAATACGACACCTTACAGACAGCTTAAGCTTTGGGTAAAAGTGGGGGGAGGGGGAGAACATTAAATATTTAGAAGGAAAAAGAATTAAAAATCTAAAAGATCTCTTAGAAAAGATTCTAATAGCTAATAATTTAATTTATTGGCTGATTGCCTTTTTTATCATTGTAGCAGAAATTATTTTTACCTATGGAAATATATTCATTGGCGTTATCATTTACCTATTGATACTAATATCACTCTTGACAATAGCTCATTTTAAACCTCAGGAGTCTGTCCATTCTCTTTATTTAGCTCTAACCCTTATTCCGCTGATCAGGATAATCAGTGTTTCTATTCCTCTTTCAGGTATACCGGAGGTTTTGGGGTTTGTGGTGGTTAGCGTACCATTATTTATCGCAGGAGCTATGGTAGCAAAAATGATTGGTTTATCGCATACCGAAGTAGGTTTTAGCTTTGATAGATTACACAATCAGTTATTGATCGCCCTTTTAGGACTGCCATTAGGATTTGTTGAGTTTTTAATTGTCAAACCTGTAAGTATAAATATTGCAGCAGCATCCGATGAAATCTTTATGTGGGTTATTATTTTAATAATTTGTGTAGGTTTTCTTGAAGAATTTATATTTCGGGGCATATTGTTCAATGTTGCTTTGAAGGTACTGGGCGACAAAAAAGCACTATATTTTACAAGCTTATTATATGCAGCTCTAACTATTTCCGGACAGTCGTTTGTAATTGTGATATATGCATTTTTAATATCTATACTGTTTTGTAGGCTCTTTGTCTGGCGGAAATCTATATTAGGTCTATCTTTAGCTCATGGGCTAATAAACATTACAGTTTATGTAATATGCCCGTTATTTTTTTAGTATAGTGTTAGGTTTTTAAAAAGGAGCTGCTCGTGATGACTACAATTATAACTACGTCAACGGCAACCTCATCCCAGTCGAATGCATCTACTGTTCTAGGGATTGATTTAATAGTAATTCTAATACTCATTGGACTACTAATCTTTAAAGAATTTCTAAAGTCATATTTTGACCAAAGTGATTTAATCGAATCAGAAACTAAACTCAATATAGGAAGAATAATAAATATAGCGATAGTACCGTTTCTTTATGTTTTTAGTTATGTTTTAATATATAGAGTCCTATTAGTAATAAAATAACGCTTCAATCTTTCCTCTCCTTTCGTAGAGTCCTATTAAGAATTAAAAAAAAGAGCTAGCGCAAAAACGCAGTAAAGAATAAAGTAATAATTTATACTAAATTGCGTATAATATGTGGAAATTATTAGTTATTTATGGTATACTATAAGCAATGAAAGGTGCTGATAGTA
>CALBJS010000258.1 GCA_937892995.1 uncultured Peptococcaceae bacterium
CCTGGAATATTGGTATTCAAAACCCTCGCTCGGTGAACGGTGAAGTTATTGGCTTTGTAAAAGTGACAGATAAAGCAGTGGTAACCTCGGGTGATTATCAAAGATATTTTGAGAAGGACGGCAAACGCTATCACCATATTATCGATCCCCATACCGGATTTCCGGCTGAGTCGGGCTTAATGAGTGTTACCCTAATCTCATCTTCCTCCTTAAAAGCTGATGCTTTCTCCACAGCAGTATTTATTATGGGACTCGGAAAAGGGCGAGAGCTTATCCAAAAAGATGGACAAGCCGAAGCCATCTTCATTACTAACGATAAAGAGGTTTATGTTACGGAAGGTTTGCAAGGGAGTTTTCAATTCCTAGACGAAAGTAATGAGTATACTTATGTTAAAGAAGGGTGACGCTTTTCTGATTCTAATAGCAGGAATAATTGCCGGCTGCTTCCTTTTATGGAGTTTTTTAATGGGGTGGAATGGCTTAAATCTATCTGGAAGAGAAGAAACCCCAAAAATAGCAGTAGTAATTCATGACGGCCAACGTATTGCCGAGATTAACTTGGAAGAACTGTCAGCTCCCGAATATCTTAGGATTGAGGAAGGAATAAAGGTTGTTATCCTAGCGGAAAGAGGGAGAATAAGATTTTGGGAAGCGGAGTGTCCAGACAAAACCTGTGTCAAAACCGGCTGGCTAAGCAAAAATGGTGATAAGGCAGTTTGTTTGCCTTCCAGAACGATTATTCGGATTGAAGGTGAAGGCCAGCTAGATAGTATCTCCTACTAAAATAGCTAATGAATAAAAAGGGATAATATTAATGAATAAATCTAAAAGGTATGCAATCATTATTATCTTAGTTTGCAATGCAATTGTCATTTCATTCTTAGAGTCTTTTATTCCTATTCCCATACCTGTACCAGGTGTTAAGTTAGGGTTAGGAAATATTATTACCCTGATTGCCATTGCTTTTCTAGGTTTTAAAGATGTCCTTTTTATTGTTGTTATACGCTCTTTTGTCGTTGCTTTTCTAACCAGGGGTGTCCTGATGCTACCCTTTAGTTTAGTTGGAGGCCTTCTAAGTGCTTTGATCATGTGGTTTCTTTATAAAAAAATGTTTAGGATCTTTAGTCTGAAAGGGATCAGCATGGCCGGAGCAATTTTCCACAATACAGGACAAATTCTGGTCGCAGCGGCCCTCTTACGGGAAATGATAATAATATACTATCTTCCGGTTCTTTTGGTTTCCGCTCTTATTACAGGCTTTATCACTGGGAGCATCGCTGAAATAGCTATTAAAGAGGCAAAGGAAAAGGGAATTTTTCCGGATGAATTCTAAAAGGCCAAAAAATAAGGTAAGGAATTATGAGTAAGAAAGAGAGCACAATGTTAACGGAGATGGATGCAGGAATTAAGATGGTTCTGGCAATTTTTTTGACCGTAATTATTTTTCTATGTCACCAAACGTTTAGCCTTGTCTTTATTGCGATCTTTTTATTATGCGTGACTGCCATAGCTCGAATAAACTTTGGGGTTTTGGTCAAGAGCATTTTAGCTTATGGCTTTGTGATTGTAATGCCCTATCTCTTTGGATTCTTAATCAATGCCCTTATTCACTTTTTAGCAGATAACGGCGGATTCGTAGATCAGCACAGCTTAAGCAAAGTAGTCTTGAAAATGTTTCAACTCTTCCTACTGTGGTATATCGGCAGCTTGTATCTGCATACAACTCCGCTTAAATCTGCTATCGGGATGCTTGATAAATTTTTTACACCCCTTAAAGCCTTAGGTGTCCCTATCACGGAATATTTAAAAGTGGTAATGTGCGTCATAAAAGAACTTGCTGGAACCACCCAGAAATTAAAGAACAGTTTAGGACAAAACATCCGTTCAGCATTGGAAAAGAGGCGTTGGTGCTTTAAAATAAATCTCAAGGGAATAGCAAATATCCTGGTTTCTTTAATAGTGAACTCTTTTCGGGAGATGGAGAGAATACAGGACTATGTAGAAAAGGTAAGTTCCGAAGACTTATACTCCTATCATTTTAAGATTACGGGAAAGGATACCTGGGCCCTAGGAAGTTTCGGAATATTGCTGGCTATAGTCTTAGCTATAGAAACCAACTATTTTTTCAGATAAGTCATTTGTTTTTAGCGGATTTATATTAATCAATTTTAACGAAATAAGATATTAAAAAGACTGACGGGAATGTTGCTAAACATCCATTTCCAGCGATCTTTCGAAAAAAGGACGTAGAAAAAAGACCAATTTATTTTATTGACATTCGGCTAACATAAGTGTATAATATTTTTTGCCAAGTAGAAGCCATCCGCTTCTCACCTTATGACCGGCTGTTATGAGGTACTGAGTGAGTTTTCCAAGTTTGGTTATGCTCATTTTGCATTACAAGGACGGGTGGATTCCACTCGTCTTTTATTTTTATGTAACGAAGGCAAAATTTTTTGGAGGTGATTTCCTATTAACAAAGACTTACGGATTAATGAAGAAATCCGGGCTCGGGAAGTTCGATTTGTCAGTGAAGATGGAGAACAACTCGGGATTGTTCCTCTTAAAGAGGCCCTGCGTGTTGCTGCCGAGAAGGCACTAGACCTAGTTGAAATTGCACCTACTGCTAGGCCGCCGGTATGCAAACTGATGGATTATGGCAAATATAAATACGAGCAGGCTAAGCGTGAGAAGGAAGCTCGTAAAAAACAAAAAGTTGTAGAAGTCAAAGAAGTCAAACTACGTCCTAATATTGAAAAACATGATTTTGAAACCAAGGCTCGGAATGCTCAACGCTTTTTAAGTGATGGAGATAAGGTTAAAGTTACAATTATGTTTAGGGGCAGAGAAATTACTCATCCTGACCAAGGGAGAGTATTATGTCTGCGACTGGCCGAATTTCTTGGTGAAGAAGCTGTTGTAGAGCGTGACCCTAGGGTAGAAGGACGCAACATGGTTATGTTTTTGGCTCCTACTGCAAATAAACACGACTAATAGAAAAAGGGGGTTGCCCAAAATGCCTAAAATGAAAACTCACCGTGGAGCTGCAAAACGTTTTAAAAAGACCGGTACTGGTAAAATTGTTCGCTATCATGCCTATAAAAGCCATATCTTGGAGAAAAAATCGCCAAAGCGCAAACGTAAGCTTCGTCAATCGGCTATCATGCATAAGTCTGATGCTAAGCGTACCGAACGCTTGATTGCATATGTAAAATAGTAATTATCGTGACAATAGACATCTTATTAACACTATAAGGAGGTCCAAGACAATGGCCCGTGTAAAAAGAGGCGTCAGAGCACATGAACGCCATAAGAAAATACTCAAGTTAGCCAGGGGTTACAGAGGAAGTAAAAGTAAACTGTATAAAATGGCGAAACAACAAGTGGTTCGCTCCATGGCCTTCGCCTATGCTCATCGCAAAAGAAGAAGGCGTGATTTTCGTAGACTTTGGATCACCAGGATCAATGCTGCTGCTAGAATGAACAACATTACTTATAATAGATTGATGTATGGTTTAAAACTTGCAGGCGTAAGCATCAACCGTAAAATGATGGCTGACCTAGCAATAAATGATCCGGCGGCATTCACGAAGCTTGTAGAAATTGCTAAGGGAAAAGTAGACAACGGAGCTTCTAGTGTCCAAGCTAACGCTTAAGATTGGGTACTGAATGTGGTATCGGAGTTCGAACTTCTAGGAAGAATCGGACTCCGATTTGTATCAGGGGGGAAATCCATGATTACATCTTTACAAAATGAGCAAGTTAAACATGTAGTAGCTTTACATAGAGGCAAGGGACGGAAGGAATATGGACAATACCTGATTGAAGGAAGACGTTTTGTTAAAGAGGCCTTTTTAAGGAAAACTAAAATCTTAAAGCTATTTTACTGTTTTAATCCAGAAGAATCAGATCTAGCAAATTTGGTAAAACAAGCGAATATCATGGGTATCCCGGTCGAAGAAGTGACGGATATTGTCCTAAAAAAAATGAGTGCTACCCAAGAGCCACAGGGAATCTTGGCGATCCTAGAAAAAAAGAACGCGGACTGGGAAAATATAATTACTGGTAAAAACACAATTTTGTTAGTAATTAACGGTATCCAAGATCCTGGTAACTTGGGGACGATCTTAAGGACAGCCTTAGCTGTCGATGTAAGTCAAATTATTCTTACTGAAGGAACAGTAGATCTTTATAATCCTAAAGTTTTGCGTAGCACTATGGGAACCATCTTTTCCCAAAAAATCTTGATTGATAAAGCCCCCCAAGAAATAGTAAATTTTTGCAGAGTAAATAATTATACTTTAGCAATAGCTACCATGGAAGGGAATTCAATATTTAAGGAAGGGACAAGTGCCAATTATCCTTTAGCCCTTGTGATAGGTAATGAAGCATTTGGTCCATCAGAATATTTCCTGAATAAGGCAGAAGAGAAATACTCTCTGCCAATGTTTAACAATGTCGAATCTCTCAATGTGGCGATGGCTACCGGAATATTCCTTTATGAGCTGAGAAGACAGATGCATTTCTTGTAAACTTTGATTTGAAATGATATAATTTTAAACGAGAAAAGATTATATTTGTTTTGAACCAAAGCCGAAGGAAGGTGAGCTTATCGTGTCAACGGAAGATTATTTCTGGAAAGCCTTTGAGGCCACTGGTTCTCCCCAGCTTTATATGATGTATAAGAACAAAACTAAAATGAAACCTAATGACGATGAGCGGAACAAAAGGAATGCTGTCCTTTAAGGGAGGTTCGACCTTAGACTGGAAGTCGGCCAGGAAGGCAGCCACCTCAATCATGGGAGACTTGAGGTTAAAGTTCATTCCGGGAGTCAAGGCGGCTAGCAGCCGTTATCAGCTTTATCTTAAGAGTAACTTGAATACTATTTTCAGGTTAAATAAGGGTGGTACCACGGGAATAAAACTCTCGTCCCTAGCGGACGAGAGTTTTTTTAAGGCTTTTTTAGTTGGAGGCGAAGCCTCCAACTAAAAAGCCGCCACACTAAGCTTACTATAT
>CALBJS010000259.1 GCA_937892995.1 uncultured Peptococcaceae bacterium
TTTCTAAAGTGTCGAGGGTTTCGTCCGGATGGGAAGTTGCCATGGCTGTACTTAAAGCCGGCCATTCTTCAGCTCCAATTCTCTTGGCCCAAAGATCTTCAGACATTTGGCTCCGAGTTTCCATCCGCCATTTTCCGAGAAGTGCTGCCGGTGGTCCTAAGGTGATACCGCCCGGAACATCAAGGTTCCCGGTTATCGCTCCAATAGAAAGTAAAGCATGACCAAGCTGGACTCCGTTTGGATTCGTGTCTACAGCCAGACCCCATTGAATTGCCGAAGGCTTGTTAGTCGCAATAAGTCTAGCAACCTCAATAATCTTCTCTTTTGGTACCCAAGTAATTTCAGCAACTTTCTCCGGTGGGTATTCCTGAACACGTTTTTGAAGTTCTTCAAAACCATAGCACCAATTTTCTACAAAATCATGGTCATAGAGGTCTTCATTGATTATGACGTTAAGCAGCCCAAGAGCAAGAGCAGTGTCTGATCCCGGTCTCAATTGAAGAACCATATTTCCTTCCCTAGCTCCAAGCCAAGTTATTCTGGGATCTACCGAGATAATCTTGGTTCCTCTCTTCATCATATCTATAAGGGAGTGACCGTAAAAACCATCCGGGTTGGACATTAGCGGCATTTTGCCCCATAAAACAATATATTTAGGTAATGTATAGGCAGGATTGTCATAACGATCCGGATAATAGCCGGCAAAGTCAATCTCAGGATAACCCGCACCTAAGATATAATCGGTAATTGAACATCTGGGTCCATAGCAGGACCAACCGCTAAGCGGATAACATACGTTAGGAGTTCCTAATGAAGAAAAGCCCAGCGGATAGTAGTACAAACAAGCTTGCCTTCCGGTTCCACCGAATACTACAATTGATTCAGCCCCGTAATTTTTCTTAAAATGATGTACTTTTTCAACAATGATATCCCAAGCTTCGTCCCAAGATATCCGCTGCCATTTATCTTCCCCTCTTTTACCCACACGCTTCATCGGATGAGTAATCCGCTGAGGATGATGAACATATTCCGGAAGTGTTAGACATCTGACGCACAGTCTTCCTTGACTGATGGGATGTTCCGGGTCTCCCTCGACTTTAACAAGTTTGCCATCTTTGATGGTCAATTTCATACCGCATCCTACCGGGTGATCTCCCGGGGGCGACCAGCCACAAGTTCTAACGGTATAGGTACCGTCTTCATTCTGTTTTTTCCACTGTTTTTCCATTGTCATGTTTACCACTCACCCTTTCAAGAATTTGCATTCTTTTACTTTGAATGACCTGTTAGAATCTCTTGCTTGCATCGAAAACAAAGCCTTGTTTTTTTGAACACCTCCCTCAGGCGGCCGCCAGATTGTTTATTTGATTTTTTACTCTAGAGCTTGTTTTATTCCGCTTGCCTAATAATAATGCAAAATATGTACCAGGGTATTAAAAAGTATTAGGAGATTGCTTAACCACAAGGGGTTCAGGCTTTTTCCTTTAGTTAGTCATAACATATTTTATTCTTTTTATGGGATGGGCAAGTATGTGTTTGTACATTCACAAGATAGAAGCCCGTAGGAAAATCGCCAATTCCTTTTTTGCGACCCCCGTATCGTTATCGGATTTCTTGTTTTTTTATTCTGGATCACCGTAAGTAGTTAAAAAAATTAATAAAAATAAAGTGCCCTCATCTGGTTTAGAGGACACTTTTACAACTTTTCTATACAGCATTAAGATAAGCTAACATTAGCGATCAATCTCATACTCTTTCAATTTTCTATATAAGGTAGAGCGACTTATTCCCAGTATCTCAGCTGCGGTGTCAACATTGTTATTAGTATGCAGCAGAGCTGTTTCTATCGCGGCTTTTTCGAGTTCATCCAGACTAAGCATCTTTTCAATATTTTGAATCCTTGAATTTATCGGATCAATCTTAATAGGACTAGTCTCAAGAAGAATATAACTGGGCAGATTCTCAGGTTTGATAAGGTCACTTTGAGCCGTATTAACCGCATAGATTATAGCGTTTTGCAGTTGCCGAACATTGCCGGGCCATTCATATTCATTAATGATTTTCCAAGTTTCTTCACTGATTTCGGGAATTTTCTGACCTTGTTTCTGGCAATAATATTCGATGAAAAACTCACAAAGAGCTTCAATATCATTCCTCCTTTCACGTAAAGGTGGAATATTAAGGTTTAACACTGACAAGCGGAAATAAAGATCTTCACGAAATTGTTTTTCTTTGACCATCTTATAGAGATTCTTATTGGTAGCAGCAATTAGTCGAAAATCAACTTTTTTGTAACGCCTGCCACCTATCCGCATGACATTTTTATCCTCCAAGGTTCTAAGTAACACTGCTTGAAGCTCAAGAGGCATATCGCCAACTTCATCAAGGAAAAGCGTCCCACCGTGGGCAAGTTCTATTTTACCTGGCCGTCCACTTCGTTCCGCCCCCGTAAAGCTGCCTCCCTCATAACCAAACAATTCACTTTCTATTAATTCTCTGGGCATAGCCGCACAATTAACCACCATAAAAGGACCTTGAGGACGATGTGCATTGTGAATTGCCTGAGCAAAAAGTTCTTTTCCTGTTCCGCTTTCTCCTATAATAAGAATGTTTTCCAGTGAACAAGCAAAGCGCTTCGCTAAAATTAAAACCTTTTTAAATTCTTTATCCTCGCCGATCATATCTTCAAAAGCATAATTAGCGACAGCTCCTGATCGACTAGTTACTAAGGCATTGACTTTTTCGGTATGATTGAGCCTAAGGATAGCAACATCTACCTGTTGACTATACTTATTGACCACCGGACGAATATTGATAACATAAGTTTGCTCTTCACGGCCGACTATTATTATTTCCTCTACATCTACATTTTCCCCTTTGGCTACCAAGGACATAACATTTGATTGACTACTGAGAAATTCTTTAATATTTCGCATCCCTATTTCATCCATCTGCATTCTCAGGATACGCGATCCCTCTTGGTTAAGGTTTATTATTGTCCCCGTACCATCAATCGTGATAATACCCTCATCAATTAAAGACAATGTGGTTTCTAAGGTCACATGTGCTGTTGTCAGATTATTATTAACAACCCTCAAACTGTCATGGCTTTGAATCAGTTTTTCATTACTTTTATACAGTTTCAACTGAGCCTCAACAGCACTGGCAACTGAGGTAATTAACCCTAAGGTATGAGAGCGTAAGTTTTGAAAATGTTCCCCCCAAGGATTTTCTATTAAAGGCTGGCCTAATATTAAAGTAGCAATGATTTTACCTGATTCATCCATTATAGGTGCCGCAGAAGCCATAATATTTGTTAAGGCTAAAGAGTAGTGTTCCGGACCCATTAAATGAATCGGGCGTCTGAGATACATACACATAGAATGAGCACATGTACCTATCGTGCTTTCAGTCCAGGCTAAGCCCTCGATAGGTACTCTCATCATCTCTCCTTCTTGTAATAAAAATGCTCCATCCTGATTACATAGATAGACTATGTATCCCGAAGTTAGAATCGCCATATCTTTAAAAGTATCCATCAACGGCTTCGTAATATTTATAAGGAGACGATTATCATTTAAGATATCCTTGTGTTGTTCTGAGCCCAAATGACGCTTAGTTATATCTCCATAAGGATTAATACCCAATTCCCGGGATCTGAGCCAGGATATCGCCACTTCTTTGCTAAGGTATGGACACTTACGCGGATCCTCCCTCGTATCACCAACAAATCTTTCTTTATACTTTACAATCCCTTCCAAGCGTTCTTTAGTCCAGTTAAGATGATGAATAATATTAAACATATGATCCTCTTGATTCGTACTAGGAACTTCTAAAGGCATTTGAAATCCCCCCTAAATGTAACTTATTAATTCCAACCTATAAGTCACTATAAATAAGCTACAATCGATAGTACTTCCTCATGGTTCATATTAGTGGTTCATTCTTTATTAAATGTGATTTTAAGAACTTATAAGCAAAAAATCAATCTTATTTACATATAATATTTCCAAAGGCAACCCTATTTAGTAAAAATTTATCAGAATAAGTAATTAATTCTAATCCCATTTTAGTATTTTTAGAATATTTTTTCAACCCGTGAGAATCAAAATAGGGCTTGAATACGTAATTTTTTATTATTTTTCTTTTAATCCAAGTGAAAAACCCACGTTTTCCTTCGCTAAAATCTTTGGTACTAACGTCTATCTTTAAACCCTAATGACTAAACGCTATCGGGCTGAGAGAATTCCATTTACAGCTCATAATCGTTATTTTGACAAGTTTATCAGCTCTAACATCGTAAAAAAAAGCGAATTGAGTTCCTTACAGAAAGGTAACACCAACTTCGCTCCGGTTTTAGCATATAAAACTTTATTTAGGGCTTGCTAACTAAACCCTTTTTAAATTTGGTCAGGGGCAAATAACCCCAATATCTGTGATAAGAAAATACCTTTTTAAAAATTGGACAAAAAGAACTCTGAGCTTAATCTCCAAGTTCATTAGAAAGAATTGCATGCTAATCATACACTCTGCCGTTTCTTTTAATTTGGCATAAATGCGACCAAGAGCATATTACTAGATAATACTCAGAATTATTTTGACCAAATGTAGAAGCACTTCAACTGCCAACCCTAAAAGTTTCAATATAAGGTTATGCTTGTATGCCAAATATTTTCAATTTTCGGTATAAGGTAGATACACTTATTCCTAATACTTCTGCTGCTAAGACTTTATCATTTCCTAATCTAATTAACGCATTTTCAATAGCATTTTTTTCGGCTTCTTTAATTGAAATAACATCATTTGTTTTTTGCATTCCAACTGAGCACGAATTTTTTTCCTCTTGTTGCCGGATTTTATTTTTGATAATTTCATCCGGCAAATGCCTGGGAAGAATTACATTTGTATCTAGCATATTAACAGCATAAATCATAACATTCTCTAATTGCCGAACATTACCGGGCCAGCAGTATTGCATCAATTTAACTTTGGCATCCTTGCTGATCTCCGGAATTCTACTTCTTCGGTTACTGCAATGCTTCCTAACGAATAATTCTGCCAAAGTAATAATATCGGTTTCCCGTTGGCGTAAAGGAGGGATGGTAACTTCTAGGACAGAAAGACGATAGTATAAATCTTCCCTAAACTGCCCGTTCTCAACTAAAAACTTTAGGTTTTTATTCGTCGCTGCTACCAGCCTAAAATCGACTGTTTTGTATTCTTTGCCTCCAATCCTCATAACCTGTTTGTTCTCTAACACTCGTAAGAGTACGGCTTGCGATTCTATGGGCATATCCCCTATTTCATCCAGAAATAGCGTGCCCCCTTGGGCTAGTTCAAATTTTCCCGAATTGCCATTTTTCTTGGCCCCTGTAAAAGCACCGCTATCATATCCAAATAATTCGCTTTCAATTAGATTTTTCGGTATTGCACCACAATTAAGAACAATGAACGGACCTGCAGGACGGTCTTTATTATGAATAGCTTGAGCAAAAAGTTCCTTACCTGTGCCACTCTCGCCTATTAAAAGTATATTTGCTGATGACGAAGCAAAGCGTTTGGCTATTTCTCGTGCTTTGATCATTTCGCTACTATCGCCTTTGATACTTTCAAAATTAAAATCGGTTTCGAATCCCGTGCCAATATTAGTTACTTTTTGATTTGAATAAGAAAGCATCGGCATTTTTAAACTTGTGCCTATCATGTATTTTCAAAACCCCCATTTAGTTCCAAGAGATAATAATCAAGAGCTAAATTAAGTATAAAGTAAAACATATTTCTCATTCAGGACATTTTGTTGGTTTTGAGATAGCTCTTCATTGCCGATGTAGCTATCTTTTATTTCATCTAGAAATCTAAATGCAATCATCCTAAAAGTCCTCTGCGTTGGAAATCGAAAGACAAACAGAATAAGAACCTAGGTTCTATCCTTTGACAATACTTTTTCGAAGGCATCTATGACTGAGATTTGAAAGAAGAATTGCTCATTTTAACTGAGATTGGTGCAAAGGGTAGGGTCAGGAAAGGCCTTGCAGATTGGTGAGTTGGAGAGTGTCATCTCGATTAAAAAAGCGAAAAAAATGTATACAATAATTTAGCCTAAGAAGATTGGCTATGCTGGAGCAACACTTTAGATAAGGCAACCCGGCATTAATTTGTCTCATCTTCTGTTTCTTCTCAGAATCAACTACCAGATACGATACCAATAGCCATTACTATAGAAAAATGATTACCGTAAAGGACTAGAAAGTATCTCTAGTTGGTAAAAACTATCTGAAAAAATGTTTTTAAAGAAATCAATTTAAAAATTATTTATCTGACATATGCCACATCATTAAATTAGATTCACGTTATGCTGGGTCATATTGTTTGTTTTGCATTTTACTTTGATTCAGTTGCGGGTAATTTTGTTTTACAGAAGGGACACTCTTTAGGCCTAAAGCTTCCAACAATAGAAATTTTTTTCTGACAATTTGGACAAGTTATTGATCTTTGTACTGCCGCCGGTCTGAAACACATTTCATAAAAACCCCTTTCATTATCTAAATATCTCAATAAAAACTAAGGCTTTGCTCTGCCATGCAATCTCCATTCATAAGCCACTTGTCTTGATATAACTTTTGAGAGAAAGCCTGCGAAAAATCCATGGTGCTTTAAGCAATCGAAAAGAGTGAATTTCTTAAATGGCATTAAACCTAGAAGGCTACTTCTTATTTTCCATTTGGGGCTTTGTTTACAATAAAGTGATAAACAAAAGAAGCACCCTTGCAACTTATTGGGCTGCAAGAGTTGCCAATTACTTTTTCATTATTGCTATCTCTCAATGACTTATTTAAGAAAAAGCTATCACAAAGCTCAATTCAATTTGTAGGATCTTAGCTTAGACTATAGTAATATAGTAAGTTGCCATTTCCCAGTACTATTCTCTTGCATTTTTTTAAGAAGCAAATCCGCCGGACCTACGAATAAGCAATCGAGTGAGCAATTGGTTACACACATCGGCTGAACACCGTCAAGCCGGGCTAGACATTTTGCACACATATCCAGCTCCTGATGAATAGCATGACTCATACGAACTTGGCCTTCTACCATCTTTGGCTTGCGTCGAACAGCTTCTAACCATTTTTCTTCAATATCAAGATTGTTTTGCTCTTGGCAGGCTATTTGGCAAGATTGACAACCAATACAGTAATCAACCCTGACCAGCATTGCTGTTTTTTCAGTATTGCCCATTATTTCGCTCCCTCCTTACGAACTTGACACAAAGTAGATCGCATTGGTGAAGATCCATAACTTGGATCACAAGGTTCAGCAGGAACAAGCACATTCGGTCCGGCTCCATCCCAGTCATATCCTGGCAGACCTAATTCGTCACACTCATGTTTCCAACCTGGACGAGGTACGAAAACTACACCTTTCAATGCCTCAAGCGAGACTTCAGCCTTAGCCTTGATTGTGCCCCGCGGAGATATTATTTCAATCCAGTCGCCATCTACTATTCCTCGTTCTTTGGCATCCTCAGGGTGGATCACCGCAAACGGGTTCGGGTAGAGAGAGCGCTGTTGAGGAATATTTGTCCATGCTGAGTGAAAGAAGGAGTAGAGACGATGTCCCGAGTCGAATACAAGGGGATAATCCTTCGCAACACTTGGAGTGCTATATGGTGTCTCTGCCGGTTCAGTATAATCAGGCAAAGCATCGTAACCAAATGCTGTCATCGCCTGGCAGTAGAACTCAAAAAGACCAGTTTGAGTTTCAAATCCAGGCTGACCGTCAGCCCTTAACAAGCCCTTCTCATGCTTAAGATATACACGATTTCGAACATCAAACTCTGTGCTGATTAGACCACCATTTGCGTATTCATCCCACGTCAGCTCCAGACCGTGCATCTGTTTTATGCGCCAAAGGAGCATCTCACGTGAGTCTTCCCAAGGCCATTGTTCAGGATTCAACGCTTTGCCCCACGAAAGAAGAAACTCCCAATCATTTTTACACTCTCCGGGAGGGTCTACCGCTCTGGCAGTAGGCATAATAACACCGCAGCCCATTTCTTCATCCATGATTTCGCATTCTGCCCAGGACTCAGTAGGAAGAATTATGTCGGCATATTTAGCTGTTGGAGTAATATAGAAGTCCTTCACAACCGTTAGTTCGAGATTAGGCGATTGAAGTGCCGCAGCTATTGTGTGCGGATCCTCATAACACATCAATGGATCACTGGCGACAAATACAAACATCTTTACCGGCCAAGGTTTTTCGGTAAGTACCGCTCTAAAAACTCCGTGAGGCCATTGACCGCCTCCGAGTTGTGCAAACGCAGGATACTCGTCAGCACCGATTACCTTTGATTCCGGAGCAAGCATATCCATTCCCATATCCCACAATGTTACACTTTGATCGAAATGCGGTCCGGTTTTCGGGCTAATCAAGAAACCACCCGGCTGATCAATAGGTCCAAGCAATCCCTGCAAGCAAGCCAAGGCACGTCCGTTTTGGATGGCGTTTGAGTGCATACAGTTTGGACCAAGCATAGGCCACACCGCTGTAGGGGTGTTTCCCATCATCCGTGCTGCAGTATAAATCTGTTCAACCGGCACACCGGAGATTTCAGAGGCCCGCTCGGGTGAGTATTTCTCAACACGCTCTTTAAGCTCCTCAAACCCATAGGTCCATTTCTCGATCCACTCTTTATCGTATAGCTCTTCCTTGATAATAATATACATAAATGCCAGAGCTAGTGCACCATCAGTGCCCGGACGCGGTCTGATATGCAAATCCGCAAACATAGCTAAATCGTTTAAGCGTGGTTCAATTGATATGATCTTGGTTCCCTTTTCTTGGGCTTTCCGAATATACTTGATTTGTTGGATAATTCCCATTGCAGAAACACCCCAAAGCACAATCGTATTGCTTTCTTCAGGGTTTGCATCACTTCGGTACAGTACGTCACCACCGCTCATTTGCGGCACGCCCATCGTCAAAGCGTTAGGAAGAATTAATGGATTTAAACAAACGTGTAAAGGAGCTAATCCCCATCCATGTGTACCGATCGTATGATTGATTCGACAGTGCCAGTCATTGATAGTTCGACTGGTACCTTGTCCGACAACAATCGATTCCGGGCCATACTTTTCTTGCAGCTCTTTTGTCTTATTGATGATTGTTTCCATTGCTTCATCCCATGAGATTCGTTCCCATTTGCCTGATCCACGTTCACCAACGCGCCTCAGGGGATAAATAACTCTATCCTTATCCTCATGAATGAAACGTTGCGACATGCCGCTCCCACAAAACGCTCCGCGAGAAAATGGATGATCGGGATCGCCTGTGATCTTAACAATTTTGTTTTCGTCGTTTGAGTATACTAAGGCACCACACCGATCATGGCACCCCATACAAACAGTACGGGTCATCTTTAAGTCTTCACTCATCTTTGCACTCTTCCTCCTTTTTTTCATCTGAATAGTTCGCAAGACCGCCATCTTGCTTTCCGCTCCCTTCTCCTTTCTTTTATATTTTCTATTCCTATTTTTAGTCTAAGGGTTTATAAATGAGTTAACAAGCAACGAAAAAAGGACTCTCGACAACAAAAAAATGCTACTCCTTTTTGTTGTATTATCACTTGGTTTTTTTGTTATAGATGCAGGATATCCGTTCCGATTGTTTAATGTAAACAACGGTTAAAGCTCTCGATTTCCATAATTTCTGTATATAAAAAAATAAATCCTAGAGACTGAGTGTCTTTAGGGCTTACTAAGATCCGGATTTGATAATTGCCGAAAAAACGATGGGCTTTCTCGAATAACAGTCCTGCTACAAACCAAACAGGAGCAAAACGCAAAGTCACAAAACCGTCGTTTATAACAGTTACAAATAATAGGAATGGTGATTGAAAAAAGGTATACCCCGTGATAATATTGAAGAAAGATTCTTGTAGTTGAGACTTTTGCATAATTCGCTTTCTGCAATTTTAAAGCGATAAATCTAATGAATCACGATTAAAAATTAAAAACCAAGACCACATTAAACTATCATTTGTATTCATTTACAACAGATCACCCAAAAATAGAGACATTTCCAGAATTTTATCTAACGTGCTTAACTTAAGATGTTTTCTTTATTGGTAAATTATCACTTTTAACTGCTAAAGCTGAAGTGAGCAAGATAATTGCATTTAAGAAAATATATGATTTTACTTTTTCAATGCCTCTAACATGCAGATCATTAGCTGTCAAATGTTCCTTTAAACGAGCAAAACTCCTTTCTACACTAGTCCTTTTGTCATAAAGCAACTCCCAATTTCTTGTATAACGGTGTGGTAAACAGAAGCGTCTTAAATCCTGGTTTACATTTACCTTTGTTACCAGACCATAGTTGGAAGATGAACACTAGGTAGAGCCTTGTGGGCAGTCTACTTTTCCTAAAATATGAAGACATATGAATTTAAGATGCTTTCTATCTGCACCCCAATAAACCATTTCGTAACCCATGGAACAACAGGCAGTACCATTTTGATGTAAATCCCGCTGGAGGTTCTTTCTCATTACATAGATTTAAGGGAATTATAGCTTGTGCATCATACTTTTTAGCTGCTTCATAGTTTTTTAGTTGATCATAACCTCCATCCATCATGACATATTTAAGATTATTTTCTTGTGTTCGTGGACAGAGCTTTGTCAATCATCACTGGACCCATATCGCCATCGTTTACATTCTGCTGATCATGACCGGCAGCACCTTGCGGTGATGAAGATCTAAGTTTCCTGGCATAATTTCTAAGATCTAAAGTACTAAAAAATAATGGTAATCTTTCTTTAGATTCAATTTTTTGAAGTTCCTCAAAGGAAAACAGGCATTGTTGGAGAATATACAAGTGACTTCCCTCCTCTTAGATTTTCTTGTTTAGTCACTTGAAAAATTCTTCATTTTGGGGGTGAAGTACTTTTTTATGCCTGTATACTCTTGATTTTTCAGGGTTAAATAAATTGCAAAAGTCTCAGTTAAAAAACCTTTGAAATACTATAACATAAATTTGACCTAGACCTATCTTTCTCTTTCTGGAACGATTGTCTAATTACATTGGCAATTTAACACATAGCAAAAGAAAATTTGTCAATGTCAACGAATGTCGAGACCGCACTAATGGTCAAGGAGTGGAATAAATGCACATTGAGTATCTCCGTTATATCTTAGATGTAGCAAAAAACCAATCCATTTCTAAAACTGCTAGTCTACTCTACATGTCTCAGCAAGGTTTAAGCCGTATTATTAAAATAATAGAAGAAGAACATGGAATTATTATACTGGAGAGAACTGGGAACACGCTTTCTGTAACTTCTGCGGGTAAAGAGTTTTTAAAACATGCCCAAAAAATAGTGGATGAATATGATAAACTGCGTTTAATTTCCGCTATGTATTCTAAAGATAAAGTTAATCCACAAACCAAACCTATTTCACTATTTTTATCTTATTGTGTGGCCAATAATCTTTATCCAATAATCTCGACATCAATCGCAACCGCTTTTCCATCATTATCTTTATCTATAATTGAAGCTAATTATGAAGAGATCCTACACTCCATAAACGAATCCCCTTCTCATAATGCTATTTATTTGGTCACTATTAGTGAAAAAACTATGATTGAGCCAAATATGTCATTTCAGTTTTTGATGGACACTACTACGATGGTCAAAGTAGGCAAAAATTCCTGTTATGCAAATAAGAAATATTTTCATAAGGACGAACTAAAGCAGGCTCCGTTGGTTATACTTAAGGATCCTGTCCTTTTGAATATATTTGATTTATTTCTTGATTGGAAGGGTAAAATACCCAACAATATTCTATTAGTGACGACTAACATTAACTATGCCAATAGAATACTGAAAAAAAGAAACGCTGTTGGCTTTATTGATTCTTTTTTTTATCACTATTATAAACCGGAGAATTTTATCGTAATACCAATAAAAAACAGTATTCGTACCCCTTCTGGATTTCTTCAAAATAAAAATGTAGCCTTATCTCCTGAAGCTGAAATGGTTAAATCATATTTGACTTCCTATATCAAAGAAAACTTCCCTTTAGTCACAGTACAAAATTTTTCTACCTATACAAATGCCATTAATCAATAGTAAAGTGTTAGTTAATTCAGTTTTTTCCATCAAGGCCAAATCCCCTTAAAAACATCAATCCTAAAAAAAATTGCATAATTGAAAACTGGCCTTCTTTCTATCTCAAGAGAGTAGTCAATTTCCCCATGTTATTACCAATACAATGTAATCCCCGCTCCAGATTAACCTTTTCCAATTGGGTATGCTGCTTCCCAAATGTCTCGGGTTTGTTCAGGATCATAATCTTTTTCTACTTTTTCCCTGTATTACTATCATCCTCCGCTTCATCTTCATCTATTTCTAGTAAATCGATGGCAGTTTGAATCTTTTCTACATAATATTTAAAAGGCTGAAACGGCAAGAGTTCTAAAAAATAATCCAAAATTATAATCCTAAAGGTAAATTGACTGGCTATGATGCTATTGGAGATGTATATGCGTAACAATTAATGGAGTGGAATACACTATTAAGAATATTGCGTTTCCCAATAATTAAGAAAAAAACCTTGAGGCCCATCACACTTCAAGGTTTTATTTTTTATCTTTCCCTATTCATTGGCTTTTTAGTGGCGATTGCGATATCCCATCTTCGAATCATCGCATGCATGTAATGTCCGCCTGCTCAATATGAAGCAGAGCCTTTTTCTTTTCCAATCCTCCCGCATACCCTGTCAAGCTTCCATTTGCACCAACAACTCTATGGCATGGTATTAGAATGGAGATAGGGTTGTGTCCGACAGCCCCACCAACAGCTTGTGCCGACATTGAATATAATCCTTTTGAATTTGCTATCTTTTTTGCAATTTCCCCATAAGTCGTAACACAGCCATAGGGTATTTTGAGAAGTATTTCCCAAACGGCTTTTTGAAAAGTCGTCCCTTTCGGTTCAAGATTAGGGAGAGCAATATTCCTTT
>CALBJS010000260.1 GCA_937892995.1 uncultured Peptococcaceae bacterium
GTTGGTCGACTGTAATGTCTTGAGGATCAAGGCCTGCTAGTCCTACCCCCTGAGGAGGGGAATAGATCATAAGGGCCTTTTTGGAAGCCCAGTCATAGAAGTAACTGCCATCATTGTCCGAGCATCGTCGGGAAACGTAGGGACCTGCTTCCAGGATCGTCGGAGCTACTTGTTTGATTTCTATTTTTTTGAAAGTCATGGTTGTACTTAAGGAACCAAGATCTATAGGTAAAGACTGGTCAAGATTCTGGAAAAAGAATTCTTGCGGCTCATAAAAAGGGCTGATCAACCAAAAACTATCAGGCAGGAAGGAGTTCTCCCCTAAAATTTTGTTAAGTGGTAGAATGCCATCCAAGTTATTATAGGTGTCAATATATTTTCCACCCACAACGACCTGAAAGATTGGCGGAAGGTTTTGAGTAGAGAAAGAAACCTGGGGAATATTACTCGGTTGCGGTTGCGGATTATCCCTTCCATCTACAGGAACGGATCGGGAACAACCTGGAAGAGCAATGATTCCTACCAAGATGAAAACATGAATTGCAAGGATAATAGGGATACTTTTTTTCATATGGCCCCCATGTAAAAACAACTTATTACCATTTTAGTGATTATTTTCATTAATCATAACCACGTCAATTAAAGTTTATTCCACATGTTTATAATTAAGTACAGGCAGTTTAGTGTTCAAATTCTATTTCCACAGATTTTTTCTCGGCAGCATTCGTTTTGGGAAAGAAAATATTTAGTACTCCATTTTTATAGATCGCTCTGACATTTTCACTTGAAACGTTAGTTGGAAGAGTGATCGAGCGCCGAAATTGTCCTGTAAATCTTTCTTTGGTGTGCATCCGTTCCTCTTGTATGACTTTTTGCCCTCTATTTAGAGTTCCGCTGATAGTCAACTCATTATTCTCGATATGGATATTAACATCCTCTTTTTTTTGGAGCCCCGGAAGATCACAAGACACTATGATTTGTTCGTCAGTCTCGTAAACATCTGTAAAAGGAAGACTTAGATGCGAGGAGAAGTCTTCCTCGAAGAAAGAGAAAGGAAACCGATAGACTCTATCAATTTCTCTTCTGAGGTTATCGATGTTACGCATTCTGTTATAGGGTATCAAATTCATAATAGTCAACCTCCATCAAATAATTATGTTAAAGAAACATTCTAAAAATATTTTCCCCTACTAAATAAAAAATATGCGGTACTCATCTAGCAAAATTCTAGTGTTAAGCTTTGACTCTAGAATGTTTAATTGCCGGCAGGAGTGGTAAAATAATAAAAGAAGGCAAGACAATAAAATTTTATGGAATAGGCATTTGACCTTTATTGACCTTTATAATAAAATAAGATGAGTAAAACTTAAGCAAAATAAAACTAGTTTTGGGGGTAACAAATATGAGCTATCTTATTCCAATGGTAGTAGAACAGACTAATCGCGGTGAACGTTCCTATGATATCTATTCCAGGCTTTTGAAGGACCGCATTATTTTCTTGGGTGGTCCCATCGATGAGAATGTGGCCAACGTCATAGTTGCTCAGCTTCTGTTCCTAGAAGCGGAAGATCCGGAAAAGGACGTTTTCCTTTATATTAATAGCCCTGGGGGATCGATAACAGCAGGAATGGCTATTTATGACACCATGCAGTACATCAGAGCAGATGTCCAAACAATCTGTGTTGGCATGGCCGCAAGTATGGGTGCATTTTTATTAGCTGCCGGTGCTAAAGGCAAGCGCATAGCCCTACCTAATGCCGAGATCCTTATTCACCAGCCTTTGATTGCCGGCTCAGGACTATCCGGTCAAGCTACGGAGATAGAAATTCATGCTAAACAGCTCCTTAAAATAAAAGAAAAGCTGAACAAGATTCTATCTGAAAGAACCGGCCAGCCTCTGGATAGAGTAGAGCGGGATACTGATCGTGACTATTATATGTCTGCTGAAGAAGCTAAAGAATATGGGATTGTGGACCAAATTTTACAAAAGGCTGTAGTTCAAGATTCTAAGAAGAAGAACCCGCTTAAATAAAGGATACAGAAACAAAATAACAAAAAGATGGACCGAAAGATAACCAAGGAAAAGTAAATAGCTGGATAACTAAGAAACGCAGGTTGAGCCTGTGTTTCTTAGCTATTGGATAAAACTAAGATTTATTTGCCATACTAGATTAGTAGTCTGTTTTTAAGCAAGGCTAACATAATTATCGAAGGAGGAAAAGTCTTGCACAAAATTCGTAAAGCAGTGATCCCTGCTGCAGGTTTAGGTACAAGATTTCTTCCTGCAACCAAGGCTCAACCCAAAGAAATGCTCCCTATTGTTGATAAACCCACTATACAGTACATTATCGAGGAAGCGGTACAATCCGGTATCGAAGATGTCATCATTGTGACAGGGCGAAACAAAAGAGCTATTGAAGACCATTTTGATCGTTCAGTAGAATTGGAAGTTTTTCTAGAGAGGGGTGAAAAGACTGAGCTTTTAGACTTGGTAAAAAATATTGCCGAAATGGTAGATATTCATTATGTTCGTCAGAAAGAAGCTCTTGGTCTCGGACACGCAGTCTATAGTGCTCGGAGGTTTATAGGTAATGAACCTTTTGCCGTCCTTTTAGGGGACGATGTAATCTATTCCATAGAGCCATGTCTCAAGCAGATGATCCGCTATTATGAACTTCATGGAAGCAATATCATTGGAGTTCAGGAAGTGTCTATTCAAGATATATCCAAATATGGGATCATCGATGGTCAAAGAATTGGGCCAAAATTATATAGTGCCAAGAATATGATTGAAAAGCCTTCGCCCGAACAGGCACCTGATGTGCCCCTGGCGATCATGGGGCGTTATATTCTTAACCCGGAAATCTTCGATATTCTCAGTGAATTGCCTCCAGGAAGGGGAGGAGAGATTCAATTAACAGACGCAATTTTGGAGTTGAGCAGGCTACAGGATGTTTTGGCTTACGATTTTGAAGGGAAAAGATATGATGTTGGAGATAAATTCGGTTTTGTCAGGGCAACAGTAGAATTTGCCTTGAGACATGAGGAGATCGGTTTATCTCTTATGAGTTATTTGGCAGAACTGGTGAACAAATATGAACAGGAAGGACAAGAGCTGAGGTATAAATCTACTAAATGGCCAGAATACTTATTGGGCTTTCCTAGGGGTAATCAGAGTTATTATTCGGGCAAGATCGTTGATAGTGCTTTCTCTAAACAGTGAAAAAAGTTTATAATAGATAAGAATATGTTGAATCGCTGCACTTAGATGCATACATTTGGTCTGAAATGCCGGATGATGGCAAATAATAACGCACCTTCATGGAAAATAGACAGCTCGACATCCCCAATGTGACAAGCTTTTCTCCTAATTATTGGTAATCTTATACAGAAAATACCTATAGTTAGGAGGGAAAAAGATGAATTTTAGCCGCAAAAGCATATTGACTCTAGCCGGAGCGATTGTTTTGGCAGGGGCAATAATTGTCGGCGGTATTTATGGACCCACAGCCTGGAAGGTATTTCGTGGGCAGGCAGAGATCCCGGAGGATCAGGTGGTAATTCAGACTCCACCTGTTAATTACGCCGTTCCCGGAGAGGGAGATACTCAAGTATCTTCAAGCAATGGAGAGGAATCTACGGCGACCATTGGGGAAACCCCTAGCAAGCCCGATACTAATTCTAATACTTCTCCTGATTCAAAAGGAATTAAGAAGTATAAAGAACCCGACTTAAGTCTCATGAATATCGCTCCCTCGATTGAGGATTATTTCGGCGAAGGGGCTTTGAGTGACGCAGCCAGAACGCTAGCCTTCGGAGCTTCCTGGAACATTCATCAGTATGCGGATGGCTACCTCTTTGGGGTTACGGCCGGGCCCCAGATGAACGAGCCGGATATCAAAAAGTACATTATCTTCCATAAGACATTATGGGAAAAGCAAATGGAAAACGAGGCTAACTCTAACCAAGCCGCTACCTTTGATGTCTATTTTCGGAATCTTCTTAATAGAGGGGTAGATGCCTTTGATACTAAAGACAAGATAAGGATAGAGCAGTTCCACTTGGAAATCCATGATCTGGATACTCATCTTTTTAGAGACGATATGAGCTCTAAGGTTTATGGTGCGACACCATTTGCAACGAAACGGTCGGAATAGATCTATTTCTTCGGTTTTACCGAGACGTTATGAGAGTCTAGGAGACCGGGGAATAAAAGTAATAGGTATTTTCTAGGGACATGTACCCAAGAAAAAAGTTGGGCCGGATGAAAAAAAGAATAGAGTTCACGTTCCAATGCGAATAGGTATCCAAAATGTTATCCTTCCCTCAGAGCCTCCCTGTGGGGAAGGATAACATTTTTTAATTCTTGACAGCTCATTGGAAGTATGGAATAATTTTATTTAGGCATTTAGATGATTGCCTAAATACCTAAATACCTAAATACCTAAATACTAAGGAATGATTAGTATCGTCAAATCGAGGAAGTGGTTTTCTAATGTCACCGTATAATGATACATTTAAGGCTCTAGCTGACCCTAACCGGAGAGAGATCATCAGATTTCTAAAAGAACGGAATATGACGGCCGGAGAGATAGCCGACAAATTCAATATTTCTAAACCTAGTATTTCCCATCATCTGAACATCCTTAAGCAAGCCGAACTCGTAGACGATGAGAGAAAAGGACAGAATATAGTTTATTCCCTTAACACTTCGGTATTCGAAGAATTCATGCGGATGTTAATGGATTTTTTTGATTGGGACAATAATAAGGGTACTAATGATAAACAAAAGAAATAAACGTAATGATCTTGATGGCCTATTAAAATTTAGTTTAAAAATATTTTTTTAGGGAGTGGTTCCAATGTCGGAAGACAAAAAGCTGAACATACGCTTATTGATAATCATCGGAGGATTACTTTCTATAGTAAATCTCATTGCCGGTTTTCTAGCCTATCCTCATCTGCCGGATAGAGTACCTACGCACTGGAATTGGGCGGGGGAAGTCGATGGCTGGGGTAGTGCCTGGCAGGGTGCCTTTATGCTGCCGCTTATAATGATAGGTGTCTTCTTACTTTTAATTATGCTTCCCAAGATAGATCCGAAGAAAAGGAGTTATGCTCAGATGGGCAGAGCATACTCGGTTATAGGCCTGGTAGTCATGTTTTTCTTTACTGTTTTATATTTCGGAACGCTGGGAACGGCTTTAGGATATTTTGGAAGCTTTCCTTCCATGGTTCAATTGGGGGTCGGGGCTTTATTCATAATCTTAGGAAACTATATGGGAAAACTTAAGCATAATTACTTTATGGGGATTAGAACACCTTGGACTTTAGCTAGTGAAGAGGTTTGGTACAGAACCCACAGGATGGCAGGACCATTTTGGGTTATAGGTGGACTTTTATTCATAGCGACAAGTTTCCTGACGACCGGTTTGCTTGCCAAAACAATTTTAATCATAATCTTTGGAATTATTGCCATACCTATAGTGTATTCCTATGTTATCTTTAAACGTCTGGAGAAAGAACAATAATATACTATTTTACTTGGTGTGGATATATCAATAATAAATTCCGGTAAATAATTACTGAATTAATAAATTTTTGCAGGGATGTTTAAAATCCCCCGATAAAGGAAAGACTGGTGATATATTCCTTTGTTGAGGGGATTGTGATTTTATGCGTAAAACTTATTGGTTATTGACTGTCTTGATTTTTTGCTTGGGAATAGCTTTAGGCGTTTTCGGACATATGTATTGGGGGACGGCTCTCCAGCCCGGAGCTAACCAACCTACGGAAAAGGAAAATGCTACAAAAGTCGATGTTCAGAAAACCGACATCTCCAAGTATGTTCTTCCTGATCCTGCGATTACGGGACATGATGCGGGCATTAGTAGCTTTTTGGAGCAAGCCGGTGGAGGACAAGAGCAGATATCCTTATCCGCACCGGAACAGGAGAAGATTATCTCGGATTATAAACAAGCCCTAGGAATTTTATTTGATGCTTGGAAAGTTAAGGATATGCCAACCTTCAGGTCATCCATCGCCAGTGCCTATACAGGTGAGCTCATGGAAAGCCATATCAGGAAAGCCGAGAAGTTTCTTCCTAGAGGGGTTGGGCTGCATGTCAGTGAGGTTAGTTTTGACAACATAGACATCGAATCGGTAGATAAATATTCGGCCACTGTAAATGCCATTTATCGTTACACTGTACGGGATTATGATTTGGATGAAGAATACCCATTTGGGGATGAATTTCAATACTTTGTTCACGTTCGGGCCAACTTAATTAAGATTGATACCCGTTGGATGATAACGGGAGAAACTGTAATCTAAGCTTTGGGAGGATTTTACAAAGGAATAGCGAATATATAACAACTTAAGAAGTAATTCTTAAGTTGTTTCTTTTAGATCACTACGCATTTAACAGAAAAATAAAGTTTTTTAAAAGGAGAAAAGAGACAGTGTTGAAGAATAAAAAGCTAAGGTTGCTAGCTATCTTGCTGGCAATACTATTGGTTTTGCCAGCTTTTAGTGTTTCAGCCCCAGCCCTTGGGGCTGAAACTCAGGGTTACCAAAATCCTTCCTTAGAGGAGACCGCCCGCAAAATTGAGATCATAGCAAGATCCAAAGGGATTCCAAGCACTATTCTCAAGGTAATAGCTTTTGCGGAATCAGGCTGGCGGCAATTTGACAAGAATGGAAATGTCGTTATCGGTGCCGGCTCACAGCCAAGCCTAGGGATTATGCAGATTACCAGTTATAATGCTGCAGATAAAGCCCTGGTGAATAAACTCAAATATGATATCGATTTTAATATTGCTTATGGGGCGGATCTTTTGAATTCCAAATGGGATATGGTCCCCAAGATCGGGGATGGTGACCGTAATAAGCTGGAGAACTGGTATTTTGCACTTTGGGCTTATAATAGTTGGAATACGAAAAATAATCCCAATAATGCGGCTGCTTGTGGCAAAGTAGCTTATCAGGATGCAATCATCAGAAAAGCAGCTACCGAGTATTATCCCGGGGTAATGACCCCGGTCCGGATCACCCCTATTCCGCCTGAACTTCTTCCCGCGGGAACAGTTCCGAAAAAGAGCCAGACCTGGAAGACACCTGAACCATTCACCCTGGGAGATCTTAAAGTTGGATTAGGGGATGTCTCTAATCGGGGAACGGCATCAGGAACGCTAAGCAGAATCGCCGGTCAGAACAGAATTGATACCGTTAATCAGATCGCTTTAAGCGGTTGGCCTCATGGAACAGAGACAGTGATTATCACCCGGGCAGATAATTTCCCGGATGCCCTGGCCGGTGTGCCTTTAGCTGCTAAGTACAACGCCCCAATACTGGTTACTAACCCTGATGAATTAGCCGAAGGGGTCATCGAGGTCTTAAATACCCTTAAACCCCTGAAGGTAATTATTCTAGGCGGGGAGACTGCTATTAGTGAAACTGTGGAGAGTAAATTAGGTGAAGTCCTATATTGGACAGATGATATTCAGCGGATAGCCGGTGCTAATAGGTTTGAAACCGCAGCCCTGATAGCCGGGGAATTTCCGAAGGAAGCGAGTGTTGCCATAGCTACCGGATTGGACTTTCCGGATGCCCTAAGCCTGGCTTCTGCGGCAGCTGCCGGAGGAATACCTCTACTCCTCACATCTTCAGAGGAACTGCCAGCAGTGACTAGGAATATGCTTCAGGAACTTTTACCCAGAGGACTATATATTGCAGGAGGGGAAAAGGCAGTCCCGACTGCGGTTGCAGAAGATATAGCACAAACAATTGGAATTCCCTTAGAAGACATTATAAGATTCTCAGGTAGCGATCGCTAT
>CALBJS010000261.1 GCA_937892995.1 uncultured Peptococcaceae bacterium
GCTGAATAGCCTGACGATCTGTGTTGGCCAAATGTGGATTGCCAGGTAACCAAGAAAAGCGATCCCCAGGCCGCTAAGGACTGCTTTTTTCAAGGTCTCCTTAACCCTATGATATTGTCCGGCACCATAGTTATAACCGATTAGGGGTTGGGCTCCTTGACTTAAGCCTACGATAGGCAGAATGAGAAGGGTAGAAACACTCATAATAATCCCAACTGCTGAAAGAGCCAGATCACCGCCATAAGCCAGCAAGGTCTTGTTTAAGATCATTTGTTGAATACTACTGGCTACCTGCATGGCAAAAGGGGCAAAGCCAATGGAGACAATACTAATAATGATTGGTAGTTGGGGCTTAAAGTTTTTTAACCTGATTTTAACTAGACTTCGATTGGAGAAGAAGTAACTAATAACCCAGATGGCACTAAAAAGCTGACCTAAAATAGTGCCTAGAGCTGAACCTTTGATTCCCCAACCAAATTTAAAAATAAATACATAGTTTAAGACGATATTGATCACTGCCCCAATAATCTGGGTAAGCATAGCAATGGTCGGATTGCCTTCCGCTCGAATAAAGTTATTCATTCCAAAACTAATGGAGCCGAAGACAGATCCTAAAACGATGATGCCCGTAAAATCTCGGGCATAAGGTAAGACATCTCCACTTGCTCCAAATAAACTTAAAATAGGGTCAGCAAAAAGCAAATAAATAATGGTTAGGAGCAGAGGCAAAAGAATTAATAACAAAACGGCGTTGGCCGCAATCTTTTCGGCCTCTTCTTTTTTCTGTTCGCCCAGACGAATAGAAATCAAAGCTGTAGCTCCAATGCCGATCAACATGGAAACAGCCATAAAGATAATCATGATAGGAAAGGCTACGGTGGTTGCGGCAATGGCGAGAAAGCCAATTCCCCGCCCGACAAAGATTCTGTCGACAATATTATAAAGGGAGTTAACCAACATCCCGACAATAGCAGGCCAGGAAAACTTCCAGAGCAAGCGGCCTATGTTTTCATCCCGCATCTTAGTACTTTTATCCATATTTATGTTTCACTTTCTACATTTTTTTCATAAAGTCAACGACATGCCGTAATTCGAAGACAAATTCCTTCATCTCATCAGGATTAACTTCCTGAAAAAATTCGTTAATTTCTCTTATATGATAATCTAATATTTTTTCTACTTCTTCTCTTCCCTTGGCACTAAGGGATATTAAGAATTTACGTCGGTCCTTGGCATCATTACAGCGGATTACTAAGCCTTTATCCTCTAACTGATCTATTAAGGAAGTAAGGCTTCCTTTCTCTATATCTAACTTTTTTCCAATTTCTGTTGAGGTTAGATGTTTATGTTGATAAAGGAGATTGATTATTTTAATGTGGTTTTTTTTCATCCAGGGAATTCCTTCATGATACCGGCGAAAACGATAAGAGATTTTTTCATGGAACATGCCTATAAAAGAAAAAACCAAATCATGTAACTCTTTTGCTTCCTGGTAATTCATAAGTCACGGATACCTCCAAATAATGTTAGGCTACAGATAGCATAATAGTTAGAATACTAACAATAAGAATACTAACAATAAGAAATACTTACTTATTTTAATATGAACTATCTTAAGAGTCAATGTTTTCGAGATAGTAAAGAAGCATAGAAAACCAGCTTTCATTTTAATACTTCTACGATTTTGTTCTTTAATTTTTTCTTCCATCGTAAAATGTTTTGAATTCCCTCCGACGGTAAATAATAGATAAAGGATTTAAGAAGACTTTTTACGGGAGGGACTTTAATGGGAAGTCTGGCTGGGCTGTTGGGATTAGTACAACTTATTTTTGTTCTGATCATCGGAACGTATTTTTGGACGATGCTTAAGCAGCAACATAATTCTAAAGCATCTGTGGAGAAAGAGTCTCAGAAACAAAAGGAAAAATTGGATCAGATGAGGAAAATATCCCTAACCATTCCTCTGGCGGAGAAGACCAGACCAACCAATCTCACGGAAATTATCGGACAAAAGGAAGGAATTAAAGCCTTAAGAGCTGCTCTGTGCGGACCGAATCCTCAGCATGTGCTTCTTTATGGCCCTCCTGGGATTGGTAAGACTGCCGCCGCTAGGCTGGTCTTAAATGAAGCTTATAAAAATACCCTTTCGCCATTTAAACCGGATGCGAAATTTATTGAGATCGATGGCGCAACAGCAAGATTTGATGAGCGAGGGATCGCAGATCCTGTTATTGGTTCTGTTCACGATCCAATCTATCAAGGGGCCGGAGCGATGGGAATGGCGGGGATTCCCCAACCTAAGATGGGGGCAGTGACCAAAGCCCATGGTGGAGTACTATTCATCGACGAGATCGGAGAGCTTCATCCTATCCAGATTAATAAATTGTTGAAAGTACTGGAAGATAGGAAAGTAATCTTGGAGAGTGCCTATTACAGTTCAGAAGATAGTAATATCCCTGAGCATATTCATGACATTTTTCAAAACGGTCTGCCTGCTGATTTCCGAATGATAGGGGCTACGACCAGAAGTCCGGAAGAAATCCCACCTGCAATTCGCTCGCGCTGCATGGAGATTTTCTTTAGGTCCTTGCAGCCCGAAGAGATAGCGATAATAGCTTTGAATTCTGCGGAAAAGGTTAATATGAAGATAAGCGAGAATGCCTTGGAAGTCATTCAAAAATATGCCACTAATGGGAGGGAAGCAGTTAATATTATTCAGCTAGCTGCCGGGGTAGCCCAAAATGAAGGACATCTGGAGATTGATGAAGAAATCATAGAATGGGTAGTGATTACCGGGCAATATGCTCCAAGACCGGAAAAGAAGATACCTCCGCTGCCACAGGTAGGGGTAGTGAACGGTCTGGCCGTCTATGGGGCTAACCTAGGAATGCTTTTAGAGATCGAAGTAACCGCCTATCCTGCTAACCACAGGAAGGGAGAACTATATGTAACAGGGATAGTAGAAGAAGAGGAGTCAGGTCATGCCGGAAAAAAAATCAGAAGAAAAAGCATGGCCCGTTCTTCCTTAGAAAATGTTCTTACGGTCCTCCGCAGGGAGCTCAAAATTGAACCTCGCCACTACGATATTCATGTAAATTTTCCAGGGGGGATTCCGTTAGATGGACCCTCGGCAGGCCTTGCCATGGCTACGGCTGTGTTCTCTGCAATAAAAAAACGTAAAGTGGATAATACTGTAGCTATGACAGGGGAATTATCTATTAGAGGTAAGGCGAAACCCGTTGGCGGTGTAGCCGCTAAAGTCGAGGCCGCCATTCATGCGGGATGTAAAAAGATCTATATCCCGAAGGAAAACTGGCAGGCCCGTTTCGCACATTTGGCTAAAGAAGTTGAGATCATTCCGGTGGAGACTCTGGAAGAGGTACTGAGTACAGTTCTTGAGCCGGTCATCTTAAGGGATACTGTCGAAGTAAATCTGACAGAAAAGGGGACTTCTTTGCATAAGGTTCTAAAGGGAATAAAACTCCCGGTCTCAAATTTGCCTGAGCAGGGTAAAACATGTTAAAATGTACCACTGACAAGTCTTTTGAGGGGAGATGAACAAATTATGAATGAACGAGAAATACCGATCCTTCCACTTAGAGGAATCCTTGTCTTTCCCTATATGGTCATTCATCTGGATGTTGGTAGAGAACGATCCATGACTGCCATTGAGGAAGCGATGCTTAATGATCGTCAGATTCTTCTTCTATCCCAAAAAGAGATGGAAATAGATAGTCCTACTAGTGCTGATTTATATTCCGTGGGTACTATTGCCGATATTAAGCAACTTCTTCGCCTCCCTGGGGGTACTCTTAGGGTCCTAGTGGAAGGAATTAGCAGGGGTAAGGTTCAAGAATTTCTAGCTGAAGAGCCTTATTTTAAGGCCAGGGTTCTGGAAATCCCAGGAAATGAACGGATGACTCCTGATTTGGAGAATATGACTCGAACTCTCACCCATCAGTTTGAAGAATATGCCCGTTTAGCTAGAAAAGTTTCGCCGGAGACTATCGGAACAATTCTCTCTATTAAGGAGCCCGGCCGAATGGCTGATTTGGTCGCTTCCCACTTAAATCTTAAGGTCGAAGATAAACAGGCCGTTCTTAATGCTATCGATTTAAGTGAGCGTCTGGAGAAGCTGACGGAACTTATCATGCGAGAAATAGAGATTCTGGAACTGGAAAGGCGCATCGGACTTAGGGTGCGGAAACAAATGGAGAAGGCCCAGAAAGAATATTACTTGCGGGAGCAGATGAAGGCGATTCAGAAGGAACTGGGTGATAAGGATGAAAAACAAGCCGAGATAGAGGAATATAAGGAAAAAATCGAGAAAGCTCAACTTCCGAAAGAAGCCGAAGAAAGAGCACTGAAGGAAGTTGACCGCTTAGAGAAGATGCCTCAGGCTTCAGCGGAAGGGACAGTAGTCCGAACTTATCTGGATTGGATCTTGGCTTTACCTTGGTCTAAAGCCAGCAAAGATAAGATTGACCTTCATAAAGCTGAAAGGATCCTGGAAGAAGACCATTATGGTCTGGAAAAAGTTAAGGAAAGAATAATTGAATTTCTCTCCATTCGTAAATTAGCCACGGATATTCGCAGTCCTATCCTTTGTTTTATAGGGCCTCCCGGGGTGGGTAAGACTTCCCTTGCGAAGTCGGTAGCCAGGGCTTTAGATCGGCAATTTGCAAGGATGTCCCTTGGTGGAATCAGGGATGAAGCCGAGATAAGGGGTCATCGCCGGACTTATATTGGGGCTTTACCAGGGAGAGTTCTTCATGGGATACGCAAGGCGGGAACTAATAACCCGGTTTTTCTCTTTGACGAGATCGATAAAATGGCCTCGGATTTTCGGGGAGATCCGGCTTCTGCCTTATTGGAAGTTCTTGATCCTGAACAAAATCATAACTTTTCTGACCACTACTTAGAGATTCCGTTCGATCTATCCAAGGTGATGTTTATCTTGACTGCTAATTATAAAGAGAATATTCCGCGGCCCTTACTGGATAGAATGGAAGTTATTCACCTTAGTGGCTATACCGAAGATGAGAAGGTCAATATTGCTTTAAGGCACCTTCTACCTAAGCAGATGAAAGCCCATGGACTTACCGAGGATCATGTTAAGCTCAATAAAGAAGGAGTCTTAAAAATCGTCAGGGGTTACACCCGGGAATCCGGGGTACGTAACCTTGAAAGAGAAATAGCTAATGTCTTGCGGAAAGTAGCTGTACGGATCGTCAAAGAAGAGTGGCAGAGTAAAACTCTGCTGTCTAAAGATATTGAAATGCTTTTAGGTGCTCCGCGTTATTATTATGAGACTGTTGGTCTCACCCCGGAGATAGGGGCAGCAGTTGGTTTAGCCTATACTGAAGTTGGGGGGGACACTCTCATTATTGAAGCAACTCCCTTAAGCGGAAAAGGAAAACTGACTTTGACCGGTAAGCTTGGGGATGTGATGAAGGAATCTGCCCAGGCCGGTTTAACCTTTGTCCGTTCCCATGCCTTAGAGCTTGGAATCAGAGAGGATTTCTACGATCAGGTGGATCTCCACATCCATGTACCCGAAGGAGCAGTACCTAAAGATGGCCCTTCAGCAGGGATAACTATGGCCACAGCTATGGCTTCAGCCTTAGCTACCAGAGGAGTTCGCCAGGATGTCGCTATGACCGGGGAGATTACTTTACGTGGTAATGTTTTACCGATAGGCGGGGTTAAGGAAAAAGTATTAGCAGCCCATAGGGCGGGGATAAAAACAATTATCTTACCGGATAAGAATCGTAAAGATCTGGAAGAGATTCCCGAGGAAATTAGGGAAGAATTAACTTTTAGGTTCGTTAAAAGGATGGAAGAAGTACTGGATATTGCTTTACTCCCGGTTTCGGAATCAGAGGGTTTCATGCCTAGATTGCCTGTTTATCCGGAATTCCAACAGCCTGAGAATAGGCCACTTTAAAGGCGGCCGACGGTCATGGACGACCTAGTGTCGCAGTAGCCACGGATGGCGGGAAGCGACCGACGGTCATGGATGACCGAAAAAATAAAGAGGGCGGTTCTTAAAGATATGTTGTTCGCTTTGAGACCGTTCTTTTTTAGTTCCGGTTTTGAGTAAAAGAGAAATTGGAAACAAAGAGCTTATAGAGTAAAATATTAAGATAAGTGGATTAAATATAGTTGAAGAATATTAGTTCGTGAGGTGATAATAAATGATCTTTCATAAAGCAGAATATATTATCTCGGCAGTTAAGCCTGAACAGTATCCGGAGGGAAACAGGCCCGAATTAGCTGTCTCAGGTCGTTCTAATGTGGGTAAATCCTCTCTTATCAATAAGTTTGTGAACCGTAAGAGGCTTGCGAAAGTCGGCAGCACCCCCGGCAAAACCCAGACTATCAACTTTTTTAATATGAACGATGAATGGTATCTGGTCGATTTACCGGGATATGGCTATGCTAAGGTTTCTCAACGAACAAGGCAAGAGTGGGGCAAAATGATGCAAACCTACTTCCGCAGACGGGAAAATCTTAGGGGGGTTATCCAGCTGGTAGATATTCGTCATAAGCCTACAGAGGACGATCAGTTAATGGTCAACATGCTTTGGGAAAACGAGATACCTGCTCTGGTAATAGCTACGAAGGCGGATAAGATTTCAAGAGGACAGCGTCCGAAACACCTTAAGATCATAGCTGAAACCTTAAAGATGCAAGATTGGAAAGCTATCATACCCTTTTCGTCCGAGGATGGCACCGGACTTTCGGAATTGCACGAGGCCGTGGAACACATTATCTATCCTCCGGTTTTAAAGTCGAGTGAAGATATATACTAATTATTTAGCGTTTGTTTAGTCGACAAAGAAAGGAATATGTTCAAAGTTTTACGAGTTAAATGAGATAAGAAAGCATATAAGAAAAAATTTAAGGAACTTATATAAAGAAGATAATAACTCCCGAGTTAAGAGCTTATACTATTATGACGCTATTGTAGGATGGAGAGAGGAATTTGAAAGACATCATTTTATTAGCTTTTAGCTTAGGTGTTATTCTTTTAGGTGCTGAAATCTTCACTAATGGTGTGGAATGGCTGGGGAAAAGGCTTAGATTAGGTGAAGGAGCTGTGGGGAGCATTCTCGCTGCGGTAGGGACTGCTTTACCTGAAACTCTGATACCTGTCATAGCGATTTTATCCCATAGTGGCTCGGGGGGCCATGATGTTGGTATGGGGGCCATCCTAGGTGCACCGTTTATGCTGGGAACTCTCGCCTTTTTCGCGGTGGGGGTTACAGTATTCTTTTTCCGTCGTTCTAACAGGCCTATGTTTGTTAACCCTAAGGTAATGCTTAGGGATCTTAAGTTTTTTTTAGTTGTTTACACTTTGGCTATTATCGCTTCCTTTTTACCGTCGCATTCTCTGAAATTACCGGTCATTGTGTTCCTATTAGGAGCTTACGGTATTTATATCTATGAGACGATCAGAACTAGTCACCAAGAGGTGGATTCGGACGAGGAATTACCACCCTGTTACTTTTCAAGACGTAGTAAGAAGCCACGGATTATTATTATCCTCGCACAGATTGTTACGGCCCTTCTGATTATGATAGCCGGAGCGGAGATTTTCGTCGGTTCAGTTCAGGATGTGGCTTTGGGAGCGGGTATTTCAGTCTTTGTTCTAGCTCTAATTATCACGCCTGTGGCTACGGAATTACCGGAGAAGTTCAACAGTGTACTTTGGGTACGCAGAGGCAAAGACACTTTAGCTATGGGAAATATTACCGGAGCTATGGTCTTTCAAAGTTCAGTAATTCCTGCTCTGGGCATAGCCCTGACCCCTTGGGAATTGGAACCTCTGGCTTTGGCCAGTGCTTTATTGGTTCTGGCTTCAGCAGCAATGCAGTACGTTTTCCTCTTAAGGGCGAGGACTCTTTTCCCGGCCGGTTTACTTCTAGGCGGCGTGTTTTATGTAATGTTTATTTTGTTAGTTATTAAAGGCTATTAAGATCTTTTAGAGTTATAATTTTCTTCTAATACTACTGAACTCTGCTATGAGTATGCCTGCCAGGACGAAGGCTGCCCCGATATATCCCCGGAGGCTTAAGATCTCTTGTGCTAAGAGATAGGCGAATATAGCTGCAAAAACGGGTTCGGCAGCAAAGATGATGGCCGTATGGGATGCAGAGGTGAATTGCTGCATCTTACTTTGGAGAAAGAAGGCGAGGGAAGTGCAGATTACAGCTGTCAGGATAAGACTGAACCAGACATAGCCTGAGAAGATCATAGGAGGTTGGGGTATAACAAGGGTACAGAGGCCACTTAGAACGGCAACCGTTAGAATCTGAAAAGCTGCCAGTACTGTGGCATTGACTTCAGGGGCAAAGCGGCCGACCAAAAAGATATGGGCCGCAAAACAGAAGGCACAGATAAGTACTATAGGATCGCCGCTATTGATGGCTAGATTATCCCCTAAGGAGAGCATAGCTAGTCCCAAGGTAGCACAGATTACTCCCAAGACTATGGTCTTAGGGGGAAACTTACGCTGATAATAAGCTACGAAGATCGGGACTATTACTACATTGAGTCCTGTAATAAAACCGGCGTTGGAAGCTGTGGTATATTGGAGGCCTATGGTTTGAAAGACATAACCTATGAAGAGAAAGATGCCGATAAGCATACTTTTTTTGATGGCCGTCTTATTCAAATGCTGACGTTGCAACCATAAAAAGGGGAGCAGAGTTATAAAAGCTAAAGCAAAACGAACCGCTAGGAAAGGAAAGGGCGGCAGGTCTTCAACGGCTGTTTTGACTATGATAAAGGTAGCCCCCCAGCTTAAAGCGACGAAGAGCAAGGAAAGATCTGCTGCGATTTTTGGGATGCGTTTTATTGTTTTTGATTCCATGGTGTCCTCCGTTAAATGAAAGAATTCACAAAAACTAAATTATTTTAATCGGCTTTGACTGGTTTATATTTAGATAACATATTGTAAAGTAACTTTAATTCCCCGATTTGTCAAGCTTGGGAAGTGCTGAACAACACCTCGGGAAAAAATTTGGACAAAACTCTAAAAACATGAATATAACTTATCCTCTCTTCAATATAATAAAAGAAAAGAGTCAAACTTAAGAGGGGTGATTGTGAAATGGGTACAAGCATTCTCAAAGGTATCACCACTGGCCTGCTGATAACGGTACTGACACTTGTGGCGGTCCTGGGCACTACCCTTGCCGGATTCGAAGAGAATATTGTTTCTTATATTGTCGATTTTGGACTTCTATTAAGTTGTTTAGCAGCAGGGTATAGGGCGAGTCGGAGTTCGGGAAGGATCTTACCCGCGGCTTTGGCTTCAGGAGGGTATGCTGTGGTAGGAGTTCTCTTGTTAGCCCTTTATTTTCCTATCGATATTCTAGGGGCGGCTAAAATAATTTCCGAAGGAACAGGATTAGGCCTTTTGGCAGGAATCTTAGGAGCAGGAATTCTTAGTTCTGATCTTGAGCCATATGGTCAAATGGAGACCTATCCTTATCCACGGCGAGAGAACTTCTATGACCGCAAAGACATCTATGAAATAATGAGGGGTGACAGGGGCACTGGGCAGGGAGTGGCATCCATCAGCTACCGTAAGCAGGGAATGCCGGAGTTTATGGAAGAATCAAGATCCTACGTTACTAATCCTGATATCGAGAGGAAAAGAATCTACGAATTATGTAATCGAAATGCTGAGAAGTCAGAAGAAGATGAAGCCTTTGACTGGTGGCAAGTTCAGGCCAAAAGACAACTAAAAGGAAGATAGACCTTGCTATTATTTAACGGATAGCCTAGGGCGGCGATGCCGTGAATTAAAGATGAATTAAAGATCTATTTTCTGCCTATAATATAATTGTGAAACATAGTGAGTAAGAGGAAACATGATGAGAAGACAGGAAAAATGGGTCTTATTTTTTTTGTTATTTTTCTTCTTGGTAATCAGACTTTATCATTTAGATTTGCCCCCCTTGGAGATAGAGGAAAGCTGGCGTCAAGCAGACACTGAATCTATGGCTTGGAATTTTGCTAATTACGATTTTAACCCTTTCCATCCTAATCTTAATTATGATGGCCCCCTGCCCAATATTCCGGCCTTGGAGATTCAAGTCACTACCTACATAATCGCAATTTTATACAAGCTGTTCGGGCATCATTATTTTCTTGCCAGGATGGTGCCCCTTACCTTCTTTTTGCTATCCGTCGTTTATCTGTATTTATTCGTTCGTATGTATTTAAGCGGGCGAGGAGCGGTGTTCAGTCTTCTGATCTATGGAATTCTGCCAATCAATGTTTATTATTCCAGGGCGATTATGCCGGAATCTGCGGCGTTGATGTTTTCGATAGGGGGACTGTATTACTTTAATATCTGGGTTAACGGGAAGGAAGCAACTCTGGTGGGCCAAACTTCCTTCAAAGTATACTTAAACCTGATTTTAAGCTCGGTATTTTTATCTTTGGCTATCATGACCAAACCACCGGTGGTTTTTATAGCCTTGCCCATGTTCTATCTATGTTTTCAAAATTTTAAATGGCAATGGCTCAAATTCCCTGAACTTTGGAAATATGCCCTAGTGACCTTGGGGTTACCTTTAGGGTATTACTTTTTTAGTGGGAGATTGGCGGAGCATAAATTTACGCTGGGAATCAGTCGGGATATTGTTCTGAAGAATGCCTTGACAGCTTTTTATAGTCAGGAAGCATTTCTCTTCTTTGCCGGCAATATACCTAAAACCTTGGGGATAACGGCCCTTTTTTTGGCGTTTTTGGGGCTGCCGTTGGTGACTAAGAGACAAAGCGTGATTCTGGTATGGTTTGGGGCTATGTTGCTGGAAGTAATTTTTATAGTTAGCCCTATTAGGGCTACTTATTATCTTATCTTTTTTATAGTTCCGTGTGCCCTGCTGATAGGAAATCTGTTGGAACGGATTTTGGGCGGCTTTAGAGGAAAGAGATGGGGGACGCAAATTGCAGCAGTAGTTATGGCAGCCCTTATTCTAAGTATAGCCTTGGAGAGTTTTTACCAAGTCAAACCAATGTTTAAAATAAACCGGCACATGGTAAACCAAGTAAAAGTGGTGCAAGAAATTACGGCACAAGATGATTTATTAGTGATTGGAGCCTTGGAACCGTGTCTTTTAAGTCTGACAGATAGAAGAGGGTGGCGCTATAATCTTCGGAATTATTCTTATGTACCGGAGGATCCTTATGAGGAGTTAAATTATTACATAGCAAGAGGAGCAAAATATTTTGTCCCGATTCAGGGAAAAGTATATGGAGACCGGGATGGGAAAATTATGGCCTACATTGAAGAGACGTACCCTAAAATAGAGACTGTCGAAGGGTATCCGATTTACGCCTTACGATGATTCGAAGTCCGAAGTTGGAGGCGTGAAACCAGAAGATAAAATTAGGGCTAAGCAAAAAAGAGGGCGAAATATGAAAGTACTGATCGGTTTACCTGCCTATAACGAAGAAGCTGGAATAGCTAATGTTTTAAAAAAAATTGACGATTTTCGTCAAGTTAGCAGGTATGATATTAAGGTCTTGGTAGTCGATGACGGAAGCACGGATAAGACCGTCAAAATCGTCAGGGATTTTGCTCGGGAATATGATTATGTAAAAATGATTAAGCATCAAGGTAATAAAGGCCTGGGCGAAGCAGTTAAAACTATCTTGCGTTATACCATGGGCAATTTACAAGATGAAGATATTCTGGTTACCATGGATGCCGATAATACGCATAGCCCGTTTTTGATAGAAAGCATGATTGGGAGCCTTATCAGTCATGATCTTGATCAAAAACGGGCTATGCGTATTATCGGCATCCA
>CALBJS010000262.1 GCA_937892995.1 uncultured Peptococcaceae bacterium
TCAAAATAATTTGCTTGAACTCTGCCAACTCAGCAGGTGCTGCAGCATGAGCAAGACAAATCATTTTATCATTCAAATCAACTTTATTTTTAACATCTTCTAAGACCCAACTAAAAGCCTTTTTTTGCCCCCTGGCTTTTCCTATCATAACAACTTCACCATCTTTAAGAGATATTACGGGCTTAATACCCAAAAGATTTCCCGCAAAAGCACTGCTAGAGGACAGCCTTCCACCTTTTTTAAGGTTATTTAAATTATCAATAATTCCGTAAAATACCATTTGCTCTTTAGCAGCTTCAAGCCATTGAACAATCTCCTGGGCACTTTTACCTTGTTTTGCCATTCTGACAGCTTCTATTACTAACATCCCAAGCCCAAAACTAGCACTTTGGGAATCTATCAAATGAATATTTTCTTTTTCTAGGGTTTCCTTAGCCATCACTGCAGAGTTGTACGTTCCACTAAGCTTTGCAGAGATAAATATCCCAATTACTTCATCGCCATTTTCGATATATTTGCCAAATTCTTCAGTGAATTCACCCGGATTGACCTGAGCAGTCGTTGGGAGTTCCTTATATTGCGACATTTTGGCATAAAACTTATTGGCTGATAAATCTATTCCATCTCTATATATTTCTTCGCTGAACAAAACCTTTAAGGGCACAAGATTTATTCCCAATTCTTCGATAAGGTTTTTCGGCAAATCACAGGTACTATCCGTTACTATCTTAATGGTCATTCCTTTTCCTCCGTTAAATTAACCAAAATATATTGATGCCAAGACCCTAGAACTTGCAAAGCATATACAGAATTAGCATTAACTTGATAGAAGCTTTGACTGTCTATATACTTGATATTCAAAATATATGTTTAAGAAAAATTAAGTATTCTCCTTAAACTGCTCGATCTTATCTTATTTATATTTTCTTTTTAAATTATATTTTTCTTTAAAATAAGTGTTGATATTTTCCAAAGCCGAAATTAACACTTTCATCTCTTCGTCTGAAAGCTTAGAGATGGTTGTTTTAATCATTTCATTATGGAATTGGGAATGATGCTTATAAGCCGCTTCCCCTTTTTCGGTTAAGGAGATAAGAACAATACGGCGATCTTCATTACTTCTGGTACGGTTAACATATCCTTTTCTCAGCAAGTTATTGATCGCTATAGTTAAAGTGCCTATAGTGATATCAAGATCACGAGCAACAGAAGACATATTCCTCTCTTGGGTCTGACCTATTGCCTCAATTACATGGATTTCTGTAATAGAAAGATTACTGAATTCGTCATCCTTTAAAGATTGTTCTTCAATTCGAAGGATATCATTAAATAATTTGACTAAGAGTTCATTCAAGGTGCCATAAAGCTTATTCATAAAACAATCAATCACCACCCGATTAATACTTTGATCTTCAAACCATTCTTATTTAATATATTCCAAGGTTTACTTTTTGTCAATCATAATAAACTATCTCCTATCTTTTTATTATATTAATTGATGATAATAAATATAATAACCAGGCGGGAGCTCCACCTGGTTATTTTCATTCCCAATTCTCGGCTGATACTAGCTGACCGATAACATCATTCCTTTAAGGCTGTTAAAAATCTAGCAGCTTAAAATTTTACCTCCAGGAAATCTAACACCGGCCCAATAGGATTAATTATTGTGCTCTGCTTAGAACCTGCAAATAATAAACCAACCGCCTTATTATCCTTATCTACCACTAAAGACCCGCTATCCCCGGGTTCGGACATCTTCGAGGCAATAATTTGGTTTTCAAATTTTAAGATTATACCGTTTCCGTAATTCACTTTAATAGTTGCCTTAACAGCTCTAACTTCTCCCGAAGTAATTCCGGTTGTCCTGCCTGACTTTTTAATTTTGAGACCTATAACCGGGTCGGTAACACCATTAATTTTTCCGATATCTAGAATTTCGGGGCTAATATACTTGACATTTACAGGCTTCGCTACAGCACAATCCACAATATTGGGTTGTGGATATAGATTTAAAATTGTAAATCTTGCTAACTTCCCTATTACTTTACTATTACCATCGATCTTTGCCGGCTGAACGATCGGATCATTTATTTTGGCTTTGTGATTATTGGCTAAGGAAGTATTAGCTAAGACATGATTATTAGATAAAATTAATGGTTTATTATTCACTCTGTCATAAACCACAGCCCCAAAAGTTCCTGCAAATCCTTGAAAATGGCCGATACTCACCCCTGGCATAGCAGGTCTTACTAAGGAAGTTCGATTAATTTTTTTATTTATATTTGTAAATAAGCTCAAGTTCTTTTTGAAGATCTCAATTTTTTCTTGAACCTTGCACTTAATACTTAAATCAGTGCTTAGATTTCTTAATGATTTGATGACAAATTGCTGTGCTTTCATTAATCTTTGCTTAGACTTTTTAATCACAAGGAATTTTTCTAGATCCCTCTCCAGAATATCTAGTAATTCCCGAAAACCATTATTTTTTTTATCTGGCTGATCATAAGCGAATACTTCACCGATTTCTATTACGTCCGTCGGTGTATCATTAATTGCCGCGGGGATAAACTCCTCGTCCTTCAATTCTTCCCGTGGGATCTTTTTCTCGACAAAGACGATTATAGCTTCAGTTTCGGTAAGACGACCATTGATTTCTTTTGTTCCATACCCAAAACCGACAACTCCGGGTAAAGAAAGCAATTTTTCATGTTTATCGCTCATTTTCGTTCCCCTTCTTTTTTCATATTATATGAAAAAAAGAACAAAGAGTGACAAGCTGTTTTTAATTATTAGCTTAGTCTCTCTTTATCTCCGGATTTAATTTGGAATAACGATGAGCAAGTTGCTCGATAGTTTCTCCCAAGGTGTTTTTAATTACCGGGTTAGCTAGATTCAAAAGATATATCTTAGTTTTTTTGATGATTAAGTTGGAATCATGGATTTCTTCCTCGATTAGATAATTCTCTGCTAGTAGATACTGGACCAGTTCTTTTACTTCTGACATATTCCGGCCAAGATTTTTACTTAGATGAGCCCGAACCTTGGTTGAAGCTACATAGGGAAGCTTCATTTGCAGTTCGGCAATTAATTCTAGTGCCTTTATCAAATCGACCGCCGGTAAATACTTAGGCGAGTCCTTCTTAAGAAGATCGCCAAAAACATCAAAGCTTTCACAATAGGGGGATAATAAATGATGTATTTTATTTTTCACCCCTATTACCCTTATTTCTTTACCCCGAGCCCGAATTCTACGGATTATAGGCAGGAAATCACCGTCACCAGAAAATAGTAGGTATACATCTGCAGCTTCATGTCTGGTTAATAATATTTCTTGAACCTCCAACATGAGTTCGGTATCAGCTGCATTCTGCCGCACATCTGTATTAACATAACTATTTTTTCCATAGACATGACGAGTAAAGATATTTTTCTTTTCAAAGGCTGTTTGCGTCCTCCAAAATTCTTCCTTGTCGAAATTGGCATAAAGATAAACCGCAACGAGATCTACCTCGATATTATCGGCATAGTCTTCTAGAAATTGAATAAAGTCTTCAGGTAAAAGTCTATAGCCAAATTCATGAAGGCCCTCCCAAATATTCTCGTAATCAACAAATCCTATTGCCTTCAATAGAAATACCCCACTTTTCGAGTTATTTATTCTGCTATACAGTATATGGCTCGGTTGGACAAGGAGTGACAAGCTATACTTCAGAACAAATTTACCGCGATGTAACGAGCTTTCAAAATAATCGTAAGGAAATAGCCAAAAAGACTGATTCAAATAGCTGAATCAGTCTTTCACATCTACACCTTAAACCCATTACCATTTACCAAATCCCTATTCAAGTTTAGACACCTGAACCGCACAGACCTTATATTCGTAAGTTCCGGCTACTTTATCACAAGCAGCATTAGTCAAAACATTCACTGGTGATTCTTTATAGTGGAAGGTCATGAAAATCATCCCCGGGGGTACTCTATCTGTAAGTTTTACCCTCGTTTCCAGTTCGCCCCGACGCGACGAAACCTTAACTCTTTCCCCATCTGAGATATTCAGTTTCTCGGCATCAAGGGGATTTAATTCCGCTAGTTCTTCGGAAGAATGACCTTCTAAGACCTTGGAATGCCTGGTGGTTATATTGTAATGTTCTAATTTTCGTCCTGTGCTTAAAAGGAAAGGGTAATCCTTATCAGGCAGTTCATCCGGTGTCCTGGCCTCCACGGGCATAAACAATCCCTTGCCCCTTGTAAATCTATCTTTATGGAGAAATTGAGTTCCGTAATGGTCTTCACCCAGAACAGGCCATTGCATCCCCCTTATTCCCAACCTTTCATGAGTGATTCCGCAATATTGTGGAGTAAGAGAAGCAATTTCTTTCATGATCTCAGCCGTAGATTTATAGATAAAGTGATAGCCCATTATCCCCGCCAGATCACAGATTATCCTCCAGTCAGCCTTAGACTTACCAAGCGGATCTATTGCTTTATTCACCATCTGTACCCGGCGCTCAGTGTTAGTAAAAGTCCCTGCCTTTTCAGCAAAGCTCGCTCCGGGAAGAACCACATCGGCCAACTTAGCAGTCTCTGTTAGAAAGATATCTTGAACCACTAAAAAGTCTAATGCTTTTAATCCCTGCCGTACATGATTAGCGTTAGCATCGGTTAGTACCGGATCTTCACCCATAATATACATAGCCTTGAGTTTACCCTGAAGGGCCGCTGCGAACATATCCGGTATCATATAACCCTGATTAGGATTAAGTGATACTCCCCAAGCTTTTTCAAATTTCTTCTGGGCTTTAGGGTCAGACACTTTCTGATACCCCGGGTAAAAATTAGGCAGAGCACCCATATCACAAGCACCTTGGACATTATTCTGACCCCTTAAAGGGTTGACACCCGAATTTTCCTTACCTACATTACCGGTGAGCATAGCAAGGTTGGCTAAAGACATCACATTATCTGTACCGCTAGTATGCTCGGTGATTCCAAGAGTGTAGAATATCTGGGCACAGTCGGAAGCAGCATAGATTTCTGCGGCTTGATAGAGCTGTTCTTCCGGTACTCCCGTAACCCTACTGACAAAGTCCGGAGTATATTCCCTTAATAACTCTTTAAGGTTTTCAAAGCCTACTGTTCTTTCAGCAATGAAAGAACGATCTTCCCAACCTCTCTTTAAGATGATATGCATTAATCCGTTAATAAGGGTGATATCGGTGCCCGGGCGAAGACGCAGCCAGACTTCTGCCAAGCCGGTTAGCTCAATTTTCCGCGGGTCAGCTACTATCAGCCTACAGCCGTTACGTACTGCCTGTTTTATCTTACTGCCAATCACCGGGTGGGCTTCAGTAGTATTCGAACCGATCACCAAAATAACCTTGGAATGAGGGATTTCCTTAATGGAATTAGTCATAGCTCCTGAGCCAAATGAAGTGGCCAGACCGGCCACGGAGGGAGCGTGTCAGGTCCGGGCACAGTGATCTATATTATTGGTTCCGATCACCGTGCGCATAAATTTCTGCAGGAGGTAATTTTCCTCGTTAGTACAACGGGCTGAACTTAGAGCACCTAAAGAATCCGGCCCATATTGATCCTTAAGAGTTTTAAACTTTTCTGCTACAAGTTTCAGGGCCTCATACCATTCTGCTTCGACAAACTCTCCTTTTTTCTTAATCAAAGGCTTGGTTAAACGATTGGGGCTATGAATATAGTCAACTCCGAATCTTCCTTTGACGCAAAGTGCTCTCCCATTAACAGGAGAATTAGGATTGGAAGTAATCCCAACAACCTTGTTATCCCGTATATTAAGGTCAAAATTACAACCGGTCCCGCAAAACGGACAAGTAGTTTGGACTTTTTTATATTCCCATGGTCGTCCTTTGGCAGTCATTTGTTTTTCTGTTAAAGCCCCAACCGGGCAAACCGCCAAACAAGAACCACAGAAAACACATTCTGATTCTCCGTAAGGAAGATTAAAAGCCGGACCTACCTGGGTCTCAAAACCGCGTTTAGAATAATCTAAAACATTATTAACCTGAATCTCGGCACATGCTCGGACACATTTACCACATAAAATACATTTGTTAAGATCCCGGATAATAAAGGGGTTACTATCATCAAGCTCATACTTGCGTTTAGCCCCTAAAAAGACATCTTTTTTCACACCATATTCATAAGCATATTTCGAAAGTTCACATTCGCCCATTTTCTCACAGGTAAGACAATCAATATCATGATTAGCTACGATGAGTTCCAAGATTGTCTTGCGTGCTTCTTTTACTTTAGGTGTAGAGGTCTTGACAACCATCCCTGGCTGGACTTCCATAGTACAAGAAGTAATTAAATTACGCATTCCTTCGATTTCTACCACGCAAAGACGGCAAGCTCCCCAATTAGTAAGTTCCGGATCATGACAGAGCGTGGGAACAGAGATATTATTCATGCGACAAGCTTCAAGGATAGTAGTCTTTTCAGGAACTCGTATTTTTCGATCATCTATTTTCAATTGTATCCATTGCATGGTTTTCACCCCCAGCACTAATTAACTTGCAATTGAACATATTACCCTATCTAAACCAAAATTACCCGGAAAAGCTTGTACTTAATGTAACACTACACCCAAAAAAGACCTATGACCTAATGCTAAGATACAGATATCGCACCAAACTTACACTTTTCCAGACATGTATTACATTTTATACAGCTTGCTGAATCTATCTCATAAGGATTATGTTTATCGCCCACAATACTTCCTGCCGGACAATGCTTGGCACAGAGACCACAGCGTTTACATACCTCATTATCTATCTCGTATTTCAAAAGGGCAGTACAAGCATGAGCAGGACATCTCTTCTCCAAAATATGAGCCTCATATTCTTGACGAAAATACCTCAGGGTGGCTAACACCGGATTAGGTGCTGTTTGCCCTAGACCGCAAAGAGATGTTTCCTTAATAACTCTGGCTAAAGTTTCCAAATTTTCCAGATCATCTTCTTTGCCTTCCCCTTTAGTTATCCTGACGAGAATTTCCAGCATACGTTTAGTTCCCTCTCTACAGGGAGTACATTTCCCACAAGATTCCTTCTGAGTAAAAGTTAAAAAGAAACGGGCAATATCTACCATACAGGTAGTCTCATCCAGAATAACCAGTCCGCCCGAGCCGATCATCGCCCCTGCTGCTGTAAGACTATCAAAGTCGACAGTCAGGTCGAGCATCTCTTCAGGAATACAACCACCTGATGGTCCTCCAATCTGGACAGCTTTGAATCTATGGCCACCTTTGATTCCGCCACCTATGTCCATGATTATCTCCCTTAAGGTCATGCCCATAGGTACTTCTACCAAACCTGTATTGTTAACTTTACCGGTTAAAGCAAAAATCTTAGTACCTTTACTT
>CALBJS010000263.1 GCA_937892995.1 uncultured Peptococcaceae bacterium
GATGTAGATTCTCAGAATTTTGCCCGGGGCGGCACTGTTATCACCATTCCGTCTGTACCCGGAGTCGGCACTTATTCTGCCGGCATTCCGGTTCCGAATTTGTCAACTATTGATGTTCAGAGTACTTTGGCTCTTAATACCAATTTAGGCAGCATTACAGTTCCGTCCAATATGCTGACAGGTGTTGTAGGCGCAGACGGGAATAAGGCTCAAATCACCATCGGTCAGGGAGATAAAAGCACTCTGCCGGGGGATGTAAAAACAGCCATCGGTGACAGGCCGCTGCTCCGGCTTACCATGTCTATCGACGGCAAGCAGACTGATTGGAGCAATCCCAAGGCGCCTGTTACCGTAGCTATCCCTTATACCCCGACACCTGAAGAGTTAGCTAGGCCGGAGCATATTACCGTTTGGTATATTGACGGCAGCGGCAGGGCAAATTCTATGAACGGACAATATGATCCGTTAAGCGGTACAGTCATTTTCACTACCACGCACTTCAGCTATTATGCCGTAGTCTATGATCCCGTTGCCCGTTTGGCCGGAACAGATCGGGTGGAGACAGGTTTCAGAATTGCCAGGGCAGCTTACCCGGATAAAGTGAGCCATGCTGTTTTAGCCACAGCGAATAGCTATCCGGACGCCTTGGCGGGAAGTGTTTTGGCCTCTTATCTCAATGCCCCTATTCTTCTCGTGGGCAGCTCGGAAGGAGATCAGGGAAAGGTCATAAGTTACCTGAGTGCTAATCTGAAGCCGGAGGGAAAGGTCTATATCCTCGGCGGAACCGGTGTCATCAGCCAAAGCTTCGCAGATAAATTAAGCACCGCTGCAATTATGAACAGTCGGATTGCCGGTAAAGACCGCTATGATACCTCCGGTAATATATCGGAACAGCTAAACGTCAAAACGGGAACTCCGGTGGTACTGGTCAGCGGAGAAAACTACCCTGATGCCTTGGCTGTTAGCAGTGCTGCGGCCCAGAATCAGTTTCCCATCTTCCTGGTTCAAAAAGACAGCATAAGCAAAGCTGTGAGTCAGGAACTCGCTGATATCAAGCCTAGTAAGATTTATCTTGTCGGTCTTGAAGGAGCAATAAGTCCGGCTGTGGCGAGTCAGGCTGCCAAGAACGCCGGTTTGGCAGCGGAGGATATCGTCAGGATCGGCGGTTTTGACCGCTATGCTACCTCTTTGGCGGTTGCAGAATATTTCAATTTAGGAAGCCAAACTTTGTGTATAGCCACCGGAAAAAACTATCCGGACGCCTTGGCCGGCAGTGTTTATGCGGCGAAATACAAGGCTCCGATTATCCTAATAGATAGTACACTCCCTACGCAAACAGCAGATTACGTCAAGTCTGGAAAACCGAATGAAACAGTCATCTTCGGCGGAGAGGCTGTGGTCGGCAGAACCATTGAACAGCAGATAAGGCAATTACTCAATCGATAAAGCGGTTTGATCAAGTGCGGAAATATCTAAAGATGTATGGTCTTGTTTGTTTGTTTAACGAATCTTGACCCTCAAATGGTAGGTTGGTTCCAAAGACCGGCCAATTATTACGATGATATAGATACCAGTTTTGTCAAGAAAGTCGGTACTGAAATTATTGCGAGATACAAATGTAAGGTGATGACAATAACGAACGACTAGGGTAAGGAAGAAGGTAAGATGTGGGTTTCCGAAGAGCACGGCATCCCGTTACGGATAGAAACAAACGAGCAAGAGGGGCAGAGCGTAATAGAATATAAGAACCTCAAAGTAGGTTCCATTCCTGATGTGCAGCTTGAGCTTCCTCCGGATGTCGAGATAGCGGATATGAGAACACCTAAGTAATTAAGATCAGCAAGGAGGTTCATTATGAAAAGGTTATCAGCAGTTTTAATGGCACTGTTACTGGCGATTTCCATTACTGCCTGCAGCAGCAGCAAGCCTGCCGAAAGTAAGCCATCAGATGGCGGAAAGGTTGAGCAGGAAAAATCCGAACAGACAGAGCAAACAGCACAGAAAGGGCAGCAGGTGCAGACAGAAACCCCTGCAAATGTTAGTGCCGAAAAGGGGATTCTATGTGTAAATTACACTGCCTTTAAAGAGGCAAGAGATAAAATTGATGAGTATGTGTTGGAACAGAGCAAAAGTCATGAGGTTGTTTCCGTTAATCTTGGTTTTGCTACAGTAACAGATCTGAAAATTCTTGATTATCTTCTTCCGTTGGAATTCATGGGCCAATCCAATAAGAGTTTTGGCAAAGTTGACCTTGGTTTTGAAACGAAGATGCTTCAGACAGCCTGGGCCCAGGATGCCGAACTTACTTACAATCAAGACACAGGCTATCTGTTAAAAGGTACCAATGCCAAAGGCAATAAACTGGAGATTAAAGCCAAGTTTGATGAAGATGCCAATTCGCTGAGGCTGGAGGGTTATAAAGACGGTGCCACTGGGCTTGTATTTGAATACCTCCCCATCGAAGGCGGGTATGCGGCCCAATACCACTATGAGGCGGTTACCGGGAATAACATGGGTACCCCTGTAATGGGTTTATGCACCTACAAGCTGATATTTAAAGGCAATAACGGCTCTTGGGCTAGGTATGACAACGTGGCTTCCGAACCTGAATCCATCCTGGGAAGAACTCCTGATGCAGGATCCTTTATTGATGGTGCTGCTCATTGGTTTACAGTTAGCGACGGGAAGTTTACAGGAAACTTAAACGGTAACGCATTTTAAGAAATATCCCCGATAAGCGGCAAATCCCTGAACATTATCGTAAACCTTGACCTGGTAGCTTGGAAAAACAGGGGTTCGGATGTCTACGGGGAATATGAAGGCGAAGCTTCAAAACAAACCGGTCTGGGATGAAATCGATTAATGTCGATTTTGGAGACATACCCTTTTGATAACGAATAAGGTGAGGATGGATATGAAAAAAGCAATTGTGCTCATAACCGCTTTGCTGCTGGTCTTGCAATTAACGGCATGTGCTGCCCAGCAGACAGGGCAACCTGGTGACAATCAGCATCAGCAAAGCAGCAGTGATCAGAGCGCCGCTAGTGACGGCAAAAAAGATGATAATCAGAATGGGAATACAGAAAAATCAGGTAATGCGAAGGGAATCGAAATAGATAAAGCAAATACCGGAATAATTAATGAAGACAAAATTCCGGAGGGCTATAGAAAGGATTTGGTTCCTATTGTAGCCGGCAGTGAAATATATGGAGGACGGGTGGGGGGAAATGAAAAAATACCATCCTACCATCTAACCTGTCTTTCGGAAGAAGAAACTGAAAGTATCGTGGAATTCTATAAGGCAGTAATGGAAAACGCCGCAAATAAAAAGGTAACAGAACCTGATACGAACGTCTGCTTCCTAGAGGGTAGGATAGAAAATGTGAACATTATCATTACGATAAAAAAAGAATTGGGCAGAGAATCAGGAGGTTCTTTCGACCAGAAATACAAGACCAGTATTTTTATAGACTTACAGATACTGGATGATGAAACCATAGAAAAGCTTAAGGAATCAACAGATTCTAAAGGCTAACTTCTAATGGCAAAAGATAAGAAAAAACTTCTAATAAAGCTACTCTTTGGGAGGATAACCTCAAAGGGTATGCAGGGCAACTGGCAAGCTGGATGAAATTGATTATTTAAGGAGGAATTGATAAAAGTGGTTGTGTATAGGCTAACCAACATAACCGAAATGTGTTAATATGTTTATTAGCCATAATGGTAAATGAAAAATGAATTAACGTTAATAGGGAGATCTAACAGTTCGATAAATTTGAATTTATCGAACTGTTTAATGTAAAATTATTGATATAAAAGAGGATAGTTATATGATGGATTGGAACGTGATATATAAAGAATTGACAAGTAAAAATAATTACTTCAAGCCAAATCCTCCAGCCACACAAAAACAGATTTCTGATGTTGAAAAATCACTGGGCTGTAAATTACCTAATGACTTAAAGGAACTGCTGCTCGAAATGAACGGGGATAATTGGCTTATTTTTTCTACGGAGCAAATCACAGAAACAAATTTGTCTGTAAGAAAACTTGATTGTTTTATGCCTCTTGACTGCTTATTATTTTTTGGAGGCAATGGCTGTGGCGATTATTATGGCTACCCGATTACATTCCAAGATGGAGTACGAGATGATAATGTGTTTATGTGGGAGCACGAATATGATAATCGCATATGGAAAGCAAACAACTTAGAAGATGCAATAAAAAAATACTACAATGATGAAATATAGCATAGTATCAGTCATTCCTTTATGTGTTTTATTGCGAAGAAAATGAGCATAACAGCAACATGATAGATTTCAATTTGTCTATGAACCTGTAATTATGGAGGTTTTACCATGGCTGAAAATAAAAGAATAGAATATATATCGGCTAAACCTTCAAAGCGGGAAAGTGATACTTAATCTTTATCTTCAGGGCGAGTGTGTTTTGGGTATTGTAAAGGAACTGGAACGGCTCGAAATAAAATCCCCTACCGGTAGATGTCAAGTAAGTTGTCGCATTAAATATTTTCCATAGGTGTGTACTACT
>CALBJS010000264.1 GCA_937892995.1 uncultured Peptococcaceae bacterium
AGCGGAAGTTCATAGCGAGATTATTAAGGTATTTTGGGCATTTCGATAATGGGACGATTCAACCAGATCTATCCTAGAAAGTAAGATTTGGGCACAGGTTAGTCCGTATTTTTCAAAGAAGTAAGAATATTTTTCGATGAGTATGCCCTGACCGACTGCAGCAGCCGCTTGTTTCCCTGCAATATCCTTGGGCCGGTCCTTCAGATTCAGCTTAGCCATTCCAGCTGCCACCGCACCGGAAGTAACTAAAATACATTCTACCCCACGTTCCCGCAACGCTGCAATCGCCCAAACCAGTCTATCCATGATAACTCCGTTGATCCCACCGGAAGCAGAACTAAGACTATGACTACCTATCTTGATCACTGCCCTTTTCAGGGTACTCATCTTTTATACTCCCCTTCCATCTCTTCAGCACGTCTTAAGCAAGCTGCCATCGCCTTAAAAACAATATTTTCCAAACCTTCTTGGAGAAAGATGTTCAGTGCCGCAAAAGTGGTCCCATTTGGCGAGGTTACCGCTTCCCTTAATTCGCGAGGTGTTCTGCTACCTTCGGCAAGCATTTTTCCAGTGCCCACCAGAGTCTCTTTAGCAAAAAATTCAGCCTCTTCTTCAGTTAAGCCAAGTTTAACTCCTGCCTTGGCCATCAGTTCAGCAAAAAGATACAAATAGGCGGGCCCGCTTCCACTGACTGCAGTCACGGCATTAATCTTACGATCTTCGACCCATACTAGCTTACCCAGTGCAGAAAACATATTTTCGGCTACTGTAGCTTGCTCATCCGTAACATATCGTCCCCTTACCAAACCAGAGGCTGAGTGAAGCACTGCACTTGAAGTATTAGGCATCACTCTGACAATTCCTACACCAGAAAGAGCCTGTTCATACACCGCTAATCTGATGCCGGCCGCTACAGCAATAATCAATTTCCCCGCAAGTGAATACCCGGATAATTCCAAAAGCAAACCTTTAACATCCTTTGGTTTGACGGTAAGAACCACCACGTTAGATTTTCTAACCACTTCTGAAAATGTCCCACTATGAGCATTGAACTCTTCAGCCAGTGAATCCGCTTTTTTTCTCAAAATATCAAACAAATAAATACTAGAATCCATCTTGCTTTGAGTTAGACCTTTAATGATAGAACTGGCAAGGTTGCCTGCACCGATAAAACCAATCTTGTTCATAAAAAACACTCCATATCGATAAAATATTGCCTAGTCTCTATGTATTAAAATAAAAGCAAAAAACTTCTCTGTCCATGCAAAGAACGAAGAAGTTTTAAGCAATGATCTACAAAGCTGCTACAACAGCATCCCCCATCTCTTTAGTACCAACAGCTTTTTCACCCGGTTTTACCAGATCAGCTGTCCGATACCCTTGATCAAGGACCTTGATTACTGCTCTCTCTATCCTGTCGGCTTCAGCATGGAGATCAAAGGTATAGCGAAGCATCATAGCCGCTGAAAGAATCGTAGCTAAAGGATTGGCTTTGTTCTGGCCTGCAATATCAGGTGCGGAACCATGGGCAGGTTCGAAAAGTCCTTTTTTGCCACACATACTAGCTGATGATAACATCCCGATTGAACCACTAAGCATTGAGGCGAGATCTGTTAGAATATCCCCAAACATATTCTCCGTAACAATTACATCGAACTGTTCAGGGTAACGGACAAGCTGCATAGCGGCATTATCCACATACAGATGGGTTAGTTCTACCTCGGGGTATTGCTTAGCAACGTCAGTTGCTATCTCTCTCCAAAATCTTGAGGATTCCAAAACATTCGCCTTATCCACGGAACAAAGCTTTTTCCTTCTTCCTTGACTTGCCTGAAAAGCAAGTTCTAATATCCTCCGAATCTCTTCTTCGGAATAAATAAGTACATCATAGGCAGCGGGCGGATTATCATTCCTTCCCTTATCTCCAAAGTACAAACCCCCTGTAAGCTCCCGAAAGACAACAAGATCTACGTTTTTTACTATTTCTTCTTTCAGAGTAGAAGCTGAGATCAGAGAGGGAAATACTTTGACAGGACGAATATTGGCATAGAGGTTAAGCTCTTTCCTTAAAGGTAAGAGAGCACCAAGTTCCGGCCTTTTTATAGCAGGCAGGGTATCCCATTTGGGCCCACCTACCGAACCCAATAGTATGGCGTCCGCATCTTTACAAGCTCGAAGCGTATCGGATGGTAAGGCTGTTTCTACCTCGTCTATGGCTGTTCCCCCGATAAGGAATTCTTGAAAATCAAATCTATATCTGCTCCCTGCTAGAACTGCCTTAAGGACTTTCAGTGCTTCCGGAATTATTTCTTTACCTATCCCATCTCCTGGTAATACCGCTATCTTAGGCATCCTTTTTATTCTCCTTTACATACGGAATAAGTCCTCCTGCTTTGATAAGCTCCTGCATAAAAGCCGGGAAGGGCTTAGCCTTAAATGTAGTCCCTTTGGTAAAATTCTCTATTGTACCATTTATAAGATTAACATCAACCTGATCACCAGACTCAATTCCCTCAACAGCCTCGGGACATTCAAGAATAGGCATCCCTATATTGAGGGCATTCCTAAAGAAAATACGACCATAATTCTCAGCTATTACGGCCTTTATTCCCGCCGCTTTAATAGCAAGAGGTGCATGTTCCCTGGATGAACCGCAGCCAAAATTCTTACCCCCGACAATAATGTCACCCTTTTGAACATTTTGGGCAAAAGAAGCATCGGCATCTTCCATACAATGAGCTGCAAGATGTTCAGGCTCTGACCGGTTTAAGTATCGAGCCGGGATAATAACATCGGTATCAATATCATGACCAAATTTCCATGCTTTACCCATTTTTAACTACCTCCTTCGGATGGACGATCTCCCCTTTGATGGCAGACGCAGCAGCTACAGCAGGATTACATAGGTAAACTTCACTTTGAGGATGACCCATGCGGCCTACAAAATTTCGGTTAGTCGTGGATAAAGCTCGCTCTCCCTTAGCCAAGATTCCCATATGTCCACCAAGACAAGGCCCACAGGTAGGAGTGCTGACAGCTGCTCCAGCCTCGATCATCGTCTCAATCCAACCCTTACGCAGAGCCTCTAAATATATATCTTGGGTACCCGGGAAAATCAAGCAACGGATTTCCGGATGAATCTTCTTTCCCTTTAGGATATTTGCTGTGATTTCTAGATCTTCTAAACGACCATTTGTACAAGATCCGATCACAACCTGATCAATTTTTATTCCACTAGCTTCATCGACTGGTTTTGTGTTTTCCGGAAGATGAGGAAAAGCTACTTGTAATGGTATATCTTCAGAATTAAATTCAAAAATGTTTTCGTAAGAGGCATCTAGATCGCTCTTATAGAGCTTATACTCTCTTTTGGCCCTCTCTTTGACATATCTTAGAGTAATTTCATCAGGTTCTATAATCCCCGCCTTCGCTCCGGCCTCAATAGCCATGTTACACATGGTCAATCTGTTATCCATCGAAAGACTTCTAATACCTTGGCCTGTGAATTCCATAACTTTATAACGGGCACCGTCAACTCCTATTTTACCAATAAGATAGAGAATGAGATCCTTTCCGCTAACCCAAGGTTGGAACTTTGTTCCGTTAAACACAAATTTCAAGGACTCCGGTACTCGGAACCATGCTTCTCCTGTAGCCATTCCGGCCGCACAATCCGTACTTCCCACTCCAGTTGCGAAAGCACCCACTGCTCCATACGTACAAGTATGGGAATCAGCTCCGATGATCAGATCACCGGGAAGAACTACGCCCTGTTCAGGTAATAAACAATGTTCGATTCCAACTCTACCAGTCTCCCAAAAATGTTTAATCTGTTGCTTTTTGACAAAATCTCTTAAAATCTTACTTTGCTCCGCTGACGCAATATCCTTGTTAGGAGTAAAATGGTCCGGTACCAGAGCAATTTTTTCTTGATCATAAACCCTATCTATTCCCAACTTAGAAAACTCTTTTATCGCTACCGGACCGGTTACATCGTTTGCTAACACCAGGTCTAACTTGGCGTTAATAATTTCCCCAGGTCGTACTTTATCTAGTCCGGCGTGTGCGGCCAGAATTTTCTCACTAATGGTCATTCCCATGGTAACATACCTCCTTTTCCAATATCTCTAACAAAATAATACTCTAACAATTTGAAAACCTTGCTCGTACATTATAGCATTTCAATATAATATTATCCCATCTCCGGTTGTAAAGGCAATACGTACGAAGACGAGATAATACATTACTATTTTCTTTAATTATTTTTATCTAGGTTATATTGAGTTTAATACCTTTTCCTCAAGAACATAACATATTTAATTCAATAACTTGTTAGATTATCCAGTACCCAGAAGGATAATCATGTTATCTTTTTTTAACACTGATCCAACCTTTATCCAGAGCTCTGTTTACAGCCTGCAGATAGGCCTTTAGGCTAGCCTCGATAATATCGGTACTGATTCCCCGACCGGCAACTTTCTTTTCGCCAAACTTAACCGTAACCGTCACTTCTCCCTGGGAATCTTCACCACTGTCAATTGCTTGCAATGCAT
>CALBJS010000265.1 GCA_937892995.1 uncultured Peptococcaceae bacterium
GTAAATGGCAAATCGAGGAAGTAGTACACACCTATGGAAAATATTTAATGCGACAGCTTACTTGACATCTACCGGTTCTGCTAGTGTAATTAATGTTTATTAATTACACTACATACATTTTGTTTTTTATTAGAAGTGTTGGGGTATTTCTAATGTTTTTTGGGTATCAGGCTTAAATTAATGAGTCTTGTTTTTTTATAAATTTTTTGGCATGTAAATTGCTGTTAATGCTACTCTAAAAGTGTACCAGATGCCGGTTATACAGGCGGCTATAGCACCCTTACCGATTATCTGCACAAAGAAAACCGAAAACAGCGTGAAGCCTTTTTGCCTCTTGAGTTTGAATTAGGTACCTATGCTGAAGTGGATTGGACTGAAGCATACTTCGACCTAAAGGGCAAGGAAACCAAAGCTCATATTTTTGTCATGAAATCGCGTGGTTCCGGTGGTTTCTATGTCAGAGCGTACCCCTTCGAGAAACAAGAAGCCTTCTTCGACGGTCATATTAAGTGCTTTGAGTTTATGAGAGGGATCCCCTACAGAATCACATATGACAATTTAAAAACAGCTGTCAAAAAAGTATTACAAGGCAGTAATCGGGAAGAACAGGAACAATTTATCGCTTTAAGGACGCATTATCTTTACGAATCTTCCTTTTGCCGTCCGGCCCGCGGTAATGAGAAAGGCGGCGTAGAAAATGCCGGCAAAGAAGCTGTGAGGAAGTTTTTCGTTCCTTATCCTGATGTCGCTCCCTTTGAAGAATTAAATGAATATCTACATACAGAATGTGTGAAATTATGCAGGTAAACAAGATGCTCCTGAAACATACCTTAAAAGACTTAAAATGCCCCAAGCTGCTAAGATTTACGAATCCATGGCCCGGGAAGCTTCCGACAATAACCTGGATTATGAAGAATATCCCTTAGGCGTACTTGAGCAGGAGGTTCATCAACGGGAAAACAACCGTATCCGACGCAGTATTAGACAAGCAACTTTTCCGATGATTAAAACGCTGGAGAACTTCGATTTTAAAGTGATCCCCTCCCTCAATAAGCCCCGGGTTTTGAAGCTTATGCAAGGAGATTACATCCAGAAGAAGGAGAATATTATTCTGGTCGGCAGTTCAGGTGTAGGCAAAACCCATATCGCCATAGCCCTTGGTTATGAGGCTTGCCGCCAGGGACTAAAGGTTAAATTCTATACAGCAGCGGGTTTAATCAATGAACTGCTTGCTGCCCAGCAGAAATACCGCCTAAGCAAAATGGAAAAACAATGGCTCGCTCCTCACGTTGTAGTCCTTGATGAACTAGGATATATACCGTTTAGTAAAACAGGGGCAGAGTTACTATTCCAGCTTTGCTCAGCCAGATATGAAAGGGGTAGCTTGATCATCACTTCAAATCTGGAATTTCCTAAATGGACGGAGGTGTTAGGTGATGAACAGATGACAGCAGCTCTCCTAGATCGATTGACACATAATGCTCATATTCTAAACATCAATGGAGAGAGTTTCAGATTTAAACATATCTTGGAAAAAAGGGGTTATTGCAGTCGGAGTTCTTTCGATAATTACAGCTCCTTGGCTATTATTTAGCAGTGATTATTTCTTTCTGTTCCAGAATTTTTATTCCAGTTTTCTTGGTCCTGCATTTGGGGTATTGATTGCTGATTATTATGTTATTCGAAAGAGAAAAATTAACGTAGATTTGTTCTATGATGAAAAAGGTGTATATCAGTATAATAATGGATTCAGCTATGCTGGCATGATTGCTTTGGTGGTTGGTGCGGCAATAGCCATTTCGTTCCTTAAACTTGCATGGATTCTAGGATTCCCTGTATCGGCAGTTGTTTACATTATTCTCAAACGGTCTGGCATAGATCGTAAATTTGAACAACAGGAAGTAGAATATGCAAAGACAAATCCTGCCCCTTCATCAGAAAACTTGTAGAAAAATAATGTCTTAGACAACAAAAACACTTTGATATAGCCCTGAACAAGGCTATATCAAAGTAAAAATTAAAGACCTCTAAATAATAAAAATATTTAGTTAAAGTAAATATTATAAGATTAATTGTAATATTCTAGTTAAAAACTTATTAGAATGCTTTTGAAATGAGGGGCATTACTTGCTTAGGAATACTCAAATTATTTAAGTAACTTGAGTGTAATTTTAAATTACTAAAATAGAGGAGGTAATTAAATAATGAAAGTTGACAAGATTTTAGTAAATGGTACGGTGGTAACACCTTTTGGCAGATTTACAAATGCTGTAGGGATTAAAGATGGAAAGATTGCTTTTATAGCTGAAGATGTTGCAGATGTAGAAGCGTTAGAAGTCGTTGATTTACAAGGAAAATTCCTTTTGCCTGGAGTTATTGATGCTCATATTCATTTTCAGGATCCTGGTTTTACACATCGGGAAGATTTTGAACATGGAACAGCAGCTTGTGCGGCAGGTGGGATTACGACAGGTATGTCACATCCGATGAACGTACCTCCAATTGTTGATGTAGAGTCATATGAGACTAATGTTAAGGCTTATGAAGGAAGAGGTATCGTTGATTATGCGGTGCATGGGGGTGGTACTGCTGAAAACGGTAAACTGGTGCAGGATCTTTGGCTTAAGACTGGAGCAACTTGCGTAAAAATGTTTATGTGTTTTTCAGGAATAGAGTTTCCTTTTGTCCAAGATGATGCCATGTTTGACATTTTACAAAAACTAAGTGCTTGTGGTGGACTTGCAATAATTCATGCAGAAAATCAACCTTTGATTAAATTAATGGAGAAACGTTTGCAAGAAGAGGGACGTAAAGATCCCTTAGCATATAATGAATCTCGCCCAGAAATTGTAGAAATTGAAGCAATTCGCCGAGCAATTTTCCTGATTGAAAAAGCAAATGCAGAAGCTTTAATTGTGCATGTTAGTACAGTTGAAGGTTTACAAGAAATAAAAGAAGCTCAAGCAAGAGGAGTGAAAATCTGGGCTGAAACTTGTCCCCATTTTTTAACATTTGTACGTGAAGATATGAATGAATTAGGATCATATCTCAAATTCTCCCCTGTAATGCGGGGTGAAGAAAACAGACTCAAAATGTGGGAACTTTTGGATAAGGGTTATGTGAATACTATGGGTTCAGACCACTGTCCATATGAAAAATCCGAAAAAGATGCATCTATTGGTGATATTTGGAAGGCACCAAATGGTCTTCCGGGGTTAGAAGTAATGTTGCCAGTACTTCTAGATGGTGTCAATAAAGGGTACACTTCTTTAGAACGTATTGCACAAATTACAAGTTATAATCCTTCCAAAATTTACGGATTGTATCCTAAAAAAGGAGTAATACAGCCAGGTTCAGATGCCGACTTTACGGTAGTGGATATGGATCTAGTAAAGACATATACTGATGCC
>CALBJS010000266.1 GCA_937892995.1 uncultured Peptococcaceae bacterium
GATTGAATTTTTCCCCTATGCCTAGGCGATTAGCAAGCTGTGTATATACCCAGTCTTTAGGACGTATCTCACCAGGTGGATTAACGGCCTTCTGACTATATACGAAATAGTTTCGCATGCCTGCTGGAGCAGACATAAAGCGCTGCTGCCCTAAGAGATAGGTATCAGTAGTTTCAAACATATGGATCGGTCCAGGCAGAACTATATCCATCCATTGGGCAGTGGGCTGATTTAAATGCCACATAAATCCCCAAGAAAAATGAAGCTTAGCTGCTGCCTGTAGCCGCTTATTGGTATGATGTTGATTATTAAGCCAGTTATTTTCAAAAATCGCCATTTGAATATTGGGTAATGGACTGTCTGGACGACAACCAATGGCCCGACGATATTCTGTTTCTGTAATATTACCCTTATCGTACTCTTCTCTTAAAAGAACAGCTTCCGCCATTTTATTATTGTTCAAACAGACAGGAGCTGTATATTCTGGCGGGGCTTTTTGGAAGTCTACTGCCGGGAGAGGCATTCTAGAGGGTGTCACTAGGGTGCAACCCGTTTGGCAACCGCCGGGAACCGTTAAATTACCTGTCATAGCTTGAAGCAACATGGCCGCCGAAGCAGAGTATTCGCCCAAATGTCTCTTTGCAGCCGAATAATGATATTGAAGATGAACTGGATGGCTTTTTGCATACAGTCTAGCAAAGGAACGAATGGTCTCAGCCGGAACTGTGCATATTTTTTCCGCCCATTCCGGTGTTTTTGCTTCTCCATCTTCTCCACCCATAACATAATTGCGAAACTTCGCAAACCCTTCCGGTTCAACATATTTTTCTACATAAGCATGGTCATATAAGTCTTCTTCATATAAGACATATGCAACGGCTAACATCATAGCAAGATCTGTTCCGGGACGAATGGGAATCCATTGATCGGCTAATACCTCTGCACTTACGGTATATCGAGGATCGATTACAATAATCGGAATTCCTCTTTCTTTTGCTAATTTCATATAATACGAAACCTGTCCGAACCAACCAACCAGAGGATTATGTGCCCAGAGTACTATGAGATTGGAATTAAAGAGATCAGGAGCTTCAAAGCCTACATTCGCATCGCTTTCACCGGTAATTAGAGCTTTTACTAAATCATAACCCAAATGGAATTTTTCTCCGGCTAAATGTCCTGAAGTTGAATGGTCTCCCCAAGTAGCTACACCGGCTTTTAGATAAGGGCCCAAGGGAAAACTCGAAGTTGTAAAAAAAGAATATTGAGTATGAAGAATACTATAGGGACCATAGAGATCTATGACTTCTCGGATCTTGGCTGTAATAGTATCTAGTGCTTCTTCCCATGATATTTTTTCAAAGTGACCATTTCCAAATCCTTTACCACCCACTCTTTTCATAGGATGAGTAATCCTGGTAGGGGTATACATTTCTTTTTTCCAGGCATGCCCCATGGCACATGGCCGTGCCTGTACCATACCTTGGTTGATGGCATCATCTCCGACATCTTCGCGTCCGGCACCTTTGTTTACAGAATTATCAGGCTCTACAGCAACAATAACCCCATCTTTGACTCGACTGCGAACAATACAGGCGGCATCCCAACAACCATTTTGCAAACAGGTGTGATAGAAGATTTTCTCGCCTTCGTGTTTAGATTGCAATTTTTCTAGAACTCTTTCTTTACTCAAATTTTTGACCTCCTTCGATTATTTTTTTATTTTATTATTTATAACCCTTATAAATGCAAAATGCGTGCCACTCTTAAAGCCAGATAATTTCAGCATTTGGCAAAAAAAAAAGAGAGATTCTTCCCAAAGATAGATAAATCCAAAATCGGGATAACTCTCTTACTCTTATTTTTTCCTTTAACTTAGAATTTAATTTGATATTGCTTTATTTTTCTATAAACAGTTGAGCGCCCAAGGCCTAAGATTTCGGCTGCGGCGACTACATTATTCCCGGTTTTCTCCATTGCATTCCGAATGGCTTCTATTTCCATCTTTTCGATGGTTGAATACTCTTCCGGAATTTTGATTTCCTCGTACGCGGTCTTTGACTTCGTCAAGCTATTTCCACATAGCAAATCTTCCGGTAAATGGTTCAATTTAATATTATTACCGGTTGCCATCGCTAAGGAATAAGCAATAACATTTTCTAATTCTCGGACATTACCCGGCCAATCATAGTTTAGAAACATATCACAAACTTCCGGACTGATCTGGGGAAATATATTAATATTAGCTCGTCTGCAGTATTTTTCAATAAAATACTCAGCCAGTTTTAGTATATCATTGCCCCGGACCCGCAAAGGGGGGATTCTTAGCTTAAAAACAGCTAAACGATAATAAAGATCCTCTCTGAATTCCTTATTGAGAACCATCTTCTTCAAATCTTTATTAGTGGCCGCGATAACACGGAAATCAACCGGAATATATTTATCACCGCCGATACGCATAATCTTTTTGTCTTCCAATACTCGAAGAAGTACTGGTTGGAGTTCTAGGGGCATATCGCCGATTTCGTCTAAGAATAAAGTTCCATCTCTGGCAAGTTCGATTTTTCCTACTCTGCCTTTACTGGCTGCACCTGTAAAAGAACCACCTTCATAACCAAATAACTCGCTTTCAATTAAGCTTTTAGGTATTGAAGCACAGTTAATGGCCATAAAAGATTCATTAGATCTGCTTTCATCATGAATAGCTCGGGCAAATAATTCCTTTCCTGTGCCACTTTCTCCTACAATTAGCACTCCCCCGTCATGAGAAGCAACTTTACGTGCTTTCTGAATAATAGTCTCCAAAGCCTTGCTTTTGCCAAAAATCAGGTCAAAGCTGTCTTCCTTCTCCTTTGTCCGTACTATTTCCTTACTTTTGCTGCCGATTAAAACAATTCGCAGAAATACGCCGTTCGGATCCTTGTTTTCTCCGTTAAATATTGGTTCAATATCTATTTCGTAATATTGTTGCGAGGTCGATTTATCTAGTGCCGCTTCAAACTTATAGATTGGTTCCTTTTTTCTCAGTACTTTTTCTATTGGAAGAGAAATTTTTGATGCCTCGGTAAAAGGTCTATCTAAAGCATCCTTCCTTTGAATGTCGAGAATTTTGGCAGCCTCTCGATCGATATGATATATTTTACCTTCTCGGTCCAAGATTATACGACCTGCTCTGATAGGTTCCTTTTTAAGTCTTTCAAAACTTTTATTGTGTAAACTGAGAAAATAGCTTTGCTTGTATAACCTTAATTGACTTTCTATTGCCAGTCCCGCTGAGATAACCCAACTAAGTAGATTAGTCTGCTGCACTTGTTTCTCGGGTGTATTCACATCAATTACTAGCAAAACACCCATCAGCTTACCATTCTCATCCATTATAGGGGTACCAGACCCTACATTGTCATACACAACATCACAATAATAGTAAGGCCCGATAATCTGTACCGGTCTTTGTAGATTAATGCACATACTATGGCAGTTCGTTCCAATGAGTTTTTCTGTCCATACTGCTCCGGGAACACCATTAATAGTTTCAAACTTCTCTGCTCTTTCTTTTCCGCCGGCGGTCAACAATAATACCCCATTTGCATCTGTCAAGCACATAAAATATCCGGACGCTGATAAAAGATTCAGATGATCTTTCATAAACTTATTAGTTATCTTCACCATAGCCCAATTATCTAGAATTAAAGCTTCCAGTTCTCTTGGTTTTAGAATATAACCCAATTTTTGATCCTGAGGGTTTACACCGAACTTTTTTGACCTGACCCAAGAATCAGCTATTTCCGGATACATATAAAGGGATTTATGGGGGTTTTCGCCGTAATGTAAAAAACGTTCTTTACATTCTTCAATAGAACTCCAGCGCCCCGTGTCCATTTCAACAACGAATTCTCTGATAATACTTTCTTCTGCTTTGTGGTTTAAATTCAGACCCCTCAGAATGTCGAATTCTTTGGTGCCTATTATTTCCACTGCTAATCACCTCCCCAAAACCACTTTATTATAAAATATTTATTTTTAGAATCTTAAATTTGCGTAGGATTCAGATACATTCTAGCTATGTAAATCTAGACCATAAATTTCTATTAATACCTTTTTATATATACTATGAGTAGTTTTATTTAACCATATAATGGAGTGATTTTCAAATTAATCTATATCTTATAACAACAATTTTATGTAATAAAATACAAAAAAATACACAATTAGTGCATATTTTTACAAGGGATAAAGAAGAAACCTAGACTACACCTAGGTTCTTTCTTAAGGAAATTATTCAAAACGTAAACCCAAGTTTAAATTTCTTTAGTAATAAACTACTTAATGCTTAATTGCTATTTCAAACCCCAGGTGCAGGCATATCCAGTCCTTTTATATGATGTCTGTGCCCGTCGTTCACTGTGGTATAGAAATCCCAATAATGAACATGCCATCCGTTAGCTGTAGGCATCGAAGGTCCGGAAGTCGCCTGATAGTAATGGGCATGCCCGTGTTCGTATACAACCCAGTTCTCAGAGTTGTGAACGTGGCTTTCCCCTGCGAGGATTGCCGGCCCGGATACATCTAAACACTGATGAGCATGATTATGATCACAAGAAGTATGGGTAACACTGCCGTGGTTATGATCCAGCGGACTTCTTCGTCTGTTATCCATGATATTTATCCCCCTCATTTATAATATGAAGGAGGGTAAGCTTAGGTTTCTTTAATTTCTTGTCAAGAAGTGAATTTTGATATTTTAATTAAAAGCTAGGGGTGTGAAGCAAGTAATCCCCCAAGTTAAGTCTGGAGATAAAGAACTCACTACCGATAAAATCTTCTATAGCCAAGTAAAAAATGACGAGGAATAACTTCATTAGTAATATTATTCAGAAGATATATTTTGCATATATTTACAGCTATCTTTCTATGAATTTCCCCGGGTTTCCGGTTCCGAACCAACGCTAACTATATAAAATAGCTTTACTAGCTTTTCGCTATTTCAGGACTATAAAAATCTGTTTCAAATAATTATTCACCTAGAACTATTATAACTTTTTTAAACCCTTATTGCTTTTAAACTCTTTTATGTTATAATTATCAGAAGCTCGATAATATTGGATTAAAACTAACCTTCTCGATAGACGTTGCCTAAGAAAGTTGTTGGTTCCTATTACAACGGGCAGTATAAATGATGGAGGTTTTTTTAATGTTCAAAGATAAGATAATAATCTGTAAAGACTGTGGCAATCCCTTTGTTTTTTCTGCTTCCGAGCAAAGGTTTTATGCTGAAAAAGGATTCCCTAATGAACCTGTTCGATGTCCGGAATCTCCGTGCGACCCACCGGTAATGATCACTGTTTTACAAAATTATCATGTTCAACAGCTTAACCCAACCGGCTAATCCGAGGAAAAAACAATAAACCTTCCAAAATCTAAACTTGGAAGGTTTTACTATTTATGGTTATGCAAAATCTTTAACTCGAAAAACGGCTACTTTTATCAAAGACTTGAAACACTTTGTTCACTTTCAATTACTTCATCCAGTAATTCAACAGCCTCTTGTTGCTCAATCCCTTTGACTTCCACAAGTTCGCTGATCAGAATCTTACGAGCATTATCTAACATGTTTCTGTCTTCTACACCCAGCTTCGCCCTTTTACTTTTACGCATTAAATCGCGAATGATCTCAGTCCCTTGATGGATATCACCGCTCTTTATTTTACTCTTGTTTAGGCTTACACAATATCTTTGGTTTTCATAGATAGTGGGGTCTGTATCCCCTTCATAAAAATCCTCGAGAACGCTTTCTAAAGTCTCCGGGTCTACTATTCTACGCATCCCAGATTCGCCTGCTTTATCTTTAGGGATCATAATTTGAACATTTTTGTGAGGAATATTCAAAATATAATAGATTTTATTTTCCCCTAATATCTCTTTCTCTTCAATAGCCTCAATAACACCTGCACCATGCAGTGGATAGACAATCCTATCACCTACTTGAAACATACGTCCGCCCCCTTTTGATGATAGGTTAATTATATCATAGTTTTGGCCTAATTTCAAAAATTTAATTTTAACATTCCGAATAGAGAGTGTCAATGGCCTTTTTGGAATATGTTGAAATACTATTAAAAATACTTTTGCTAACTTATTCCGCAAAGATACCCTTTAAGCTAATGGTATTATATCAATTGCCTTCCTACAGTTTAATGAAAACTGTTTTTAAATATGATATCCTAGAATTATTCGCTTATTTTTAGAAAGTCTTTGGATTAAAGTTAAAAGCACTATTAAAAGGGGTATTTTTATGTCTTTTTCCGATATTAAAGAACAGGAAATTCGAGCACTCGCCTACAATATAAGAACCTATGACCTAGGTGTTGCCTATTTTCTAAACAAGAAAGTTAGTAACTTTACCTTCGCCCCAGATAAAGGAGTGATTAAAGCTGACGTTACCGGCACTTGGTATTACGCTGTAGAAGTAGGTCTTCACAAAGATGGTTCTGTCCATTCATATCATTGTACCTGCCCTGCTTATGAAGAATACCCCGGGGCTTGTAAACATATTATTGCCGTCTTGAAAACTGCTCAACGAAAGCTATCCAAGCCCAAACCGACGTACGATACCAAAAAGGCAGCTTCCGAAATAATTGCTTTATTTACGAACTACCAACAAGAAAATCCTCAGGAAGAGCTAGCCCTTCATTTGGAACTCCAGCTCAATCCAGAACACCGACTTCTCGCCCGTTTACATCTCAAAGTAGGTCTCACACGTCTTTATGTAGTAAAAGACTTGGAGGAATTTCTAACAGCTATTAAGATCGGCTACTCGCAGAGATTCGGCGTAAAATTTATCTATGATCCCCTAAGACATACCTTTAAAGAGGAAGATCGCCGAATCATTACCATGCTTCAGGAGATGCAAGAGCAGCATCTCGCCATAAATGAAATCAGTGATTCCTATTTTACCTCCTCTCCATTAAGCCGCAAGCCTTTTCCCTTAAGCAAATATCATCTGGGCAAATTATTAGATGCCTTAGGTGATAAAGTCTTTTCCTTAGCAATAGATTCCACTAATCCTCATTCGACTCAGGTTATTCGGCAAGGATTACCCTTAGAATTCTCCTTAAAAGATAAGGATCGGGCTTTAGCTCTAGCCTTGGAAAACACTCTCCCCATACAACTCACTACCGACGGACGTTACTATCTTTACAAGCAAGAAATCTATTTGGCTTCTCTTGAACAAATAGAATTTCTGCCCTCGTTGATTAAGGCCCTGAGGAGTAAAATTCGCCCGGCTATTGTCTTTCCGGCAGATCAGAAAGATATTTTTGCTTCGGAAGCCCTACCCTTTATCGAAAAACTAGGTTCTGTTTCCATTGAACCGCAACTCGCTAAAAAATTTATCAAAGAAGACCTCCGCCCCAAGATATATTTTGATCGGGCAGGCGAAAGCTATATTACCGCACGCCTCGAATTCCATTACGGTAATAATACGATTAACCCTTTTTCGTCCAACCTAACGGTCCAAGACACTCCAGCCTCAGATGATCATATTCTCATTCGCGACATCCACCAAGAGAGAAAGGTCTTGAGTATTTTTGAACGAGCCGATTTTATAGTTTCTCAAGGTAGAATCAGCCTAGATGATGATGATAAAATATTTGAATTCACGGTTCATTGGCTTCCCCAACTTCAAGAATTGGCCGAAATATTTTATTCTGAAGACTTTAAGCTAAAAATTCGAACAACCGCTAACTTTTCCGGTCGCATCCGTTTAGACGAATCCCTGGATATGCTGGAAATATCTTTTCAATATAGTGACATCGAGCCGACAGAACTAACAGATATCTTTAATTCCTTAAAGTTAAAGAAGAAGTATTATAGGCTCCGTGACGGCTCTTTTCTAGATTTAAACCAACCAGAGATGGAATCCATCGCCGACCTCTTAGATAATTTAGATATTAATACGGATGAACTCAATAACCAAGCACTTCATCTCCCCAAGTACAGAGCCATGTATATCGATAGCTTCTTACGTCAGGCTAATCTGCCCGGCATTCAACGAAATAAGGCTTTTAAACAATTGGTCCAAAGTATCTTGGAACCCCAAGACGGAGAATTCGAAATCCCGGCAGAATTACAAAGTGTACTCCGTGATTATCAGAAAGTAGGATTTAAGTGGCTGAAAACGCTGGTTTCATTTGGCCTAGGAGGTATTTTAGCCGATGATATGGGGCTGGGCAAAACGTTGGAAGTTCTTGCCTTTATCCTGTCGGAAAAGCCTTCTTCTTCTTCTTCTTCTTCTGCTGCTGCTGCTGCTCCTGCTCTAGTCATTGCTCCTACTTCTCTCGTCTATAACTGGCAAATGGAAGGAAAAAAATTTACACCTGACTTGAACATCCTGGTGATCGAGGGAACACCCGAGGAGCGTCAGAAGCAATTAACCACTATTAACCAATGGGATCTAGTCGTTACTTCCTATCCTGTACTGCGACGAGACATAGAAAGCTTTGCTCAGCATAATTTTTCCTACTGTTTCTTGGATGAAGCCCAAAACATCAAAAATCCTCAAACCTTAAACGCTAAATCAGTCCAGCAGATTAAAGCTAAAGGTTACTTTGCCCTGACCGGAACACCGATCGAAAACTCTCTCACTGAACTATGGTCATTGTTTAATTTCTTTATGCCGGGCTACCTGCTCTCCCATCGAGAATTCCATAAAAAATACGCCATTCCCATCCAAAAAGGTGACAACCCCCAAGTACTCCAGGAATTAAGCAGGCACATCAAACCCTTTATCCTCCGTAGACTGAAAAAAGATGTCTTAAAAGAACTACCGCCTAAGATTGAGACTCAAATTAACGCACCCTTAACTGAAGAACAAAGGAAAATATACTTAGCCTATTTACAGCAGACGAGAAGTCAAATCGCCCAAGAACTGTCCACTTCAGGTTTAGCTAAAAGCCACATTAAGATCCTGGCTGCCCTAACTAGACTCAGACAAATTTGCTCTCACCCAGCTATGTTCATCGACAATTACACAGGGGGAAGTGGTAAAATGCTGCTTTTCCAAGAAATTCTCGGCGAGGCTTTAGACAGCGGTCACCGAATTCTGGTCTTCTCCCAGTTCACTTCCATGCTAGATATCATTCAGAGCCATTTAAACACAGAAAATATTGAACATTTCTATCTCAATGGTTCTACCAAAGCCTTAGAACGGTCCCAAATGGCCCATTCCTTCAATGCCGGAAAAGGTAAGGTCTTCCTCATCTCCTTAAAAGCTGGCGGCACAGGATTAAACCTCACAGGTGCCGATACCGTCATCCATTTCGACCCTTGGTGGAATCCGGCCGTAGAGGACCAAGCCACCGACCGTGCTCACCGCATTGGTCAGAATAATTCCGTTCAAGTGATCAGGCTTCTTACCCAAGGAACTATCGAAGAAAAAGTTAACGCTCTTCAAGCCAAGAAAAAAGAGCTGATCGATGCAGTCATTCAACCGGGAGAAACCATGCTTTCCAAATTAACCGAACAGGAATTAAAAGAGATCTTCGAGATGGATTAAAGCATCTATGGTATAATTAGCACGAAAAATAAAAAAGTTACTCTAAAGACACTCTATCTAGATAATCGTAGAGGAGGAACAAGATAAATGAACTTCGATGCCCTTTATCATCCTTACCCTTCCCGTCGGATGACTTCTTACGCATGTAACGGAATGGTGGCTACTTCCCAGCCTTTAGCAGCTCAGGCCGGTCTGGAAATATTAAAAAAAGGTGGCAATGCCATTGATGCCGCTATAGCTACAGCCGCTTGCCTAACCGTAGTAGAACCCACTTCGAATGGTATAGGAGGGGATGCTTTTGCCCTAGTCTGGACAGAAAGAAAACTACATGGTTTAAATGCCAGTGGGCCTGCTCCCAGCGGACTTTCGGGAAAAGAACTCTTAGCAAGAGGTTACCAGGAAATCCCTAAACAAGGCTGGACAACCGTAACCGTCCCGGGTGCCCCTGCTGCTTGGGCAACATTATCCGAACGCTTCGGTAAACTACCCTTAACCGTTGTGCTCCAACCTGCAATTGATTATGCAGAGAATGGTTATCCTATCTCCCCCATCCTCGGGAAAGCCTGGGAGGTTGCTTACGATAAATATTCTGAAATTCTAAAAGAAGAACAATATAAGTATTGGTTTCATACCTTTGCTCCCAATAATAGAGCACCGAGAATAGGTGAGATTTGGAGCTCTCCCGCTCATGCCCGCACCTTAGAGTCTATTGCTGAAAGTAAGGCTACTTCATTCTACAAAGGGGGATTAGCGGAAAAAATCGACGCTTTCTCCCGCAAATATAACGGTTTCCTAAGAAAAGAAGACTTAGAAAGCTATCAGCCGGAGTGGGTCAACCCCATCAACATTAACTACCGGGGATATGATGTTTGGGAAATTCCACCTAACGGGCACGGCATGGTTGCTTTGATGGCCTTAAATATCCTTAAGGGCTTTGTTTTCTCAGCCAAAGATAGCTTAGATACTTACCACAAACAGATTGAGGCCCTGAAGTTAGCTTATGTCGATGGGCGTCAATATATTGCCGACCCCGGTTCAATGCAAGTTCGAGTAGAAGATTTGCTATCCGATGCTTATGCCGACGAACGACGAAAATTAATCGGCAATCAAGCCCTAAGGCCCCTCCCCGGGGCTCCCCCCCAAGGTGGAACAGTCTATCTCGCCACCGCCGATAAAGACGGAAACATGGTCTCTATGATTCAAAGTAACTACTCAGGCTTCGGCTCCGGTTTAGTAGTACCGGGTACAGGCATTAGCCTTCATAATCGGGGTAATAATTTTTCTCTTGACCCTAAGCATGCTAACTTCTTAGCTCCTGGCAAGCGGCCATATCATACAATTATCCCGGGCTTTGTAACCAAAGATAACCGAGCAATTGGTCCTTTTGGAGTTATGGGAGGGTTTATGCAACCCCAAGGCCATGTGCAAGTAATTATGAATACTATTGACTTCGGCCTAAATCCTCAAGCAGCTGTGGATGCTCCAAGGTGGTTATGGGTTAAGGACAAAAAAGTAAAGTTCGAAACAAATTTCCCCGGGCATATTGTCCACGCCTTAGCCAGACTAGGCCACGTCGTAGACTTCTCCGTAGACTATAGCATTTTTGGCCGCAGTCAAATCATCTGGCGTGATAAAAACGGTGTCTTGGCAGGAGGATCGGAATCAAGAGCAGACGGCATTGTGGCTGCTTATTGACCTAAAACATTTAGAAAAAAAATAAAGCTGGGATTAACCTCAGCTTTATTTTTTTACTCTTTATATTTCTAATATCGTCTTCAGATCTGCTGCAGCCTTTTTCAATATTTCAATTCTGTCTTCCTGTTTAGCAATAATGGCTTGAAGACACTCCATAGTCTGTTCGTGTTCCTGATTGTTCTGATTTACTCTTAAGCTTACTACCTCCCGGTGAATATTTCCCAGTTCGCTCTTAAACTCTTTGTTATCTGCTTTCATAACCTGCAGACATTCTTTAAGCTTATTAATCTGCTCCTCATTTAAAGGCTCTTTTTGCTGCCGCAGTTCATTAATCTTCCTAATAACTTGGCTATGAGCTGCTCGAAACTCTGTTTGCAGCTTAATCATTTCCGTCCTTCGCTCCCGGATCTGCTTGTAAGACTGCTTTCTTTCCTGAATCATTTCTTTAAACACTTGACCTTTGGGTTTCTCATCATTAACATCTTGTTGAGATTTCGCATTTACTTTTCCTTGCTGTTTGTCTCCCTTTTGGCTGCTAGCTGCTGCCGAACCCTGCCGTTCTCCCGGGTTAGGATTTGCCGCTAAGACTAGACTGCTGTTCAAAAAGAAACAGCTAAGGATCAATAAAATTCCTATCTTTCTTAATTTTTTTTTCATTTCTTACTCTCCTCCTCTACTTATCCAAATCAGTATCTTCCACTTGTTCCAGGGAATTAGCACTATTTAATATTTCATCCAACGCCTTAGCTATTTCATCTAAAATTGCTTCCTTTTCCTCATTTGCAGAAATCTCGCCGCCGGATTTGGCTACAACTGTTATTTTATCCGTTCCAGGCAAGGGCCGCTCTGTTTTTGGCTCTGACCCCGACACTTCCGGTTGTTTTTCCT
>CALBJS010000267.1 GCA_937892995.1 uncultured Peptococcaceae bacterium
GCCTGACACCCGCTGAGCAGCTTTTAGATATTTGGGAACAGCTCAATAATCCAACTTATAAACCCCTCGAATTCGAGGATGAGTACAAGGGGGACAGTCAGACCTCCACAATTGACAGAGGTAACAGCCTGGCGGGCTCAGACGGAGAATTAATGATTATGGACCAATTCGCCGTGGCTTGAAAAACCACAGTTACCGGCGTAGCGTTTATTTGCGGCGGATAGATCGGCAGTTGGGAGCATGGCGTTGAAAAGGTCAAAAATTTAACGGGGATAGCCGGTGTTCTTTGGATACCAAGGTGTAAATATAGATGAATTTGTAAAGTGCTTAAAGAATAACGGGATAGAGATCCTTGCCGATGTTCGCCAACGGCCATATTCACGTAAGGCCGGATTTTCTAAACAGGCTCTCAGCAGCAGGCTGTCGGAAGTTGGTATTGCATATAAGCATTTCGAAGCTTTGGGCTGCCCGGTTCAGATAAGAGATCAATATAAAGTTGATGGAGACTGGTTTGCTTACTGTAGAAGCTATAAGAAATTCTTAGACAACGAATCTGTTGCACTGGAATCACTGTCTTCATATATCAAAAGCTTTCCCTGCTCGCTCTTTTGCTTTGAAGCAGATGCAAATTTCTGTCACCGTTCATTGATAGCGAAATCGATTACCCTAAAGCACCCTGAGCTTACGGTCAGCAACTTATCTTTTGAAAAACCCACTAAAAGAGAGACCCCTGTACAGCTTCGCCTGTGCTGGTCTTAGGAGGGTAGATCAAACTCACTGCCATCCATTGATTATGGAACCGATGTTGATTGCCAAGTAGAAGATGGAGGTTTTTACTGTTCATTTCACTCTCGATCCTGTTTTTAAATTTATCTGTCCAATTAGACCCATAGTCTCGTACGCACTTACGGTATAATGCACAGACCTCCCAATCAATAAGTTTTAGTTTTACTTGTTTTTCCAGTCCATCTTCTGTCTTTACCTTCATCGAATAATAAAAATCGTATGGAATTTTTTCTAAAATTTTGATTGGTAGATTTCCCCCTTCATCAGAGAATAATGAATTGTCTGCTTGTTCAACTTGCCGCAGATTTGACAACTCTTTCTCACTCCAATGTTCCTGAGAAGCCTTCATTATTTCTAGTTTGACAGGCAATGCAGGCTTATATAAAGCCAGGCTGATCCCGGAGTCTAAGTAAGGTTCATTCCCTGTTTCTTTTTTAAAACGGTCAATCTGGGGGATACCGCCTGCCCAGGACATCCTTTCTTTCCACTTATTTTTCGTGTTAATGACATTATGAAGATTTATCCTATCAAAATATATTTTTCGGCTTTCTTTTCTGATGTCTTGTGTATTTGGATAGGTTTCCACTTCGACCCACTGCCACTTGGAAAATTGGTATTTGCCTTCGAGTCGTCTATATGGAACCGGGTATATCCTCCTCATTTCTGCACGATCTGTAATGCCTGCGATACATGAAGTTTCCCCGTATTTTGCACTTGGACTGGGGTAGGTTTTAGCAAGGATAAGAATTTTTTCTGTTCTATTTAATGAGTTTCCAGACATCGGAAGACCTTCCTTCATCAATTAGTCACTCACTCTCGCCATACAATTAAGTATACCATCAGATGCTAATACTTCAAGAAAGTTTCTGTTGGATATTGTTATAAGTGAGTTGCGATAC
>CALBJS010000268.1 GCA_937892995.1 uncultured Peptococcaceae bacterium
GTAATCGGTAAGGGACCGAGTGCTAGATCTATTAGATTATCGATATCGCCTTTCACTTTAATAGGGGCAACTACAAGGGCAGGGCAACTTACATCGCCTTTAAGGGATAGATTTGGGGTACTCAGTAGGCTAGAGTTCTATAGCACGGAAGAATTGTTGGAAATAGTTGCTCGTGCTTCACGTATCCTTAAGGTTGAATTGCCATTAGATGGTGCCGAAGAAATTGCTAAGAGGTCGAGGGGAACACCAAGGGTTGCAAATAGATTGCTTAAAAGGGTAAGGGACTTTGCCCAATTTTGGGGTAGCGAGGTAATAGATATACAAGTTGCATCTAAAGCTTTGGATAAGTTAGAAGTTGACCCTATAGGGCTAGATAGCTTGGACAAAAAAATATTATTAACAATAATCCAAAAATTTGAGGGTGGGCCTGTTGGAGTGGAAACTTTAGCCGCAACAGTAGGAGAAGAAGCTGAAACCCTGGAAGATGTTGTGGAACCCTTTTTGCTACAAAAAGGCTTTATTCAGCGTACTCCGAGGGGAAGGATCGTCACTACTGAAGCATATAGCCATTTTGGCCTGGTTCTTCCAGATAATCATCTTCAAACAAGCTTATTTTTGGAAAATAATTGAATACCGCTGATTAGTTGTGGGCAATCTGTTTAACAGAATATATTCTAGGGGTAAAAAAGCATGAGAACATATTTTGTTAAACAGGGAGTTTTTTTGCTTCTACTTACTTTAATTTTTCTTCTAATGCCAGGAATCTGTTTCGCCGAAGATATTACTGTTGAACTTATTTGGAAGTTCCCCGAACCAAAATGGTTGGAGATAGAAATCCAACAAGGAGTCTATGAGCTTAAATATAATAAATTAAGTCTAAGCCTTGGAGTAAGTGAAAGCTTCAAAATCGGACAGAGCGGTCTCGCTGAATTTCTTTGGAAAGATAATAGGCTAGAGATTTTGGACGAACCAGCGGTTAAGGTTTCTACTGAGGACAAAGGCATTTTCCGTATAAGAGAACCCGGAAAAGATTGGATCAGTTATAGAGGGAATCTTATTATTTCCAAAGCGGGTATGAATTGGAAGATATATAACACATTGGATAGTGAGGACTATCTTAAAGGAGTTGTCCCTATTGAGATGAGTAATGCCTGGGCGGAGAAAGGTTTCCAAGCCCTGAAAGCTCAGGCGGTGGCTGCCAGAACCTATTTACTGAAAAACACGAATTCTCAGGGCCGAATAACGGACTCACCAAATATTCATCAGGCTTATTGGGGAAGAACGGTGGAGGGTGAAGCGAGCCAAGCTGTGGAAGAAACCAAGGGAGAAATACTGGTGGATGTTGATAACTTACAACCCATCTCGATCTTCTACTCCTCCCATAATGGCGGTTATTCTGAAGAAACTCAGAATGTTTGGCAAAATTATGATCCTCACTATTCTTCAGAACCTGATCAGTTTTCTCGGGGTATCGGTGGCTATGTTGATAGTTGGAGATTTTCCATTGCTGCAGACATTCTTGGTAGAAGCTTTGGACTTGCACCTATCAGAGAAGTACAACTGAAAAAATACTCATCGGGCAGGGTTTATGAGGTTAAACTTCTGGATTGGTTAGGTAGCGAAAAGTCAGTATCCGGAGGGGAATTTGTTCGAAAGTTTTATCCCTACAATAGGAGTATATCTAGAGATTCTTTTCTTGGTAGGTTATTCCAGGAGGACTATCTTCTGCCAAACATTATAAATACTAATAAACTGAAATTTGGGTTTCTCTCTGTAAGCAATCAACAAGCAGTTGGTCCGGTACTATCCCGTTTAATAAGCTCAAATGATGGTTTATCGGCTAAACCACGACAATTTGGGGTATATGTATTCAATGGCCGGGGGTGGGGTCACGGGGTAGGCATGTCCCAGTGGGGAGCCTATAATATGTCCATGGAAGGCTATTCTTATGAAGAGATTTTATTGTATTATTATAAGCGTTCGATTATTATAAAAAACAGTAATAAGTAACTATAAACCTGATAAATAATATTTATTTCCATAAGGGGAAAAAAGAAATGAGATTAGAGGATTTCGATTTCTATTTACCTGAAGAACTAATTGCCCAAAATCCAGCGGAACCACGTGATTCTTCGAAGTTGATGGTAGTAGACAAAACAAGCAGACAAATAGCTGATTATCATTTTAGTGAAATAGAGAAGTTTCTAAGGCCTGGTGATGTCCTTGTACTAAACAAAACAAAAGTGATACCGGCTAGACTATTAGGTCAGAAGAAAGGTACTGGAGCAAAAATTGAGATTCTCCTGCTTAAAAGAATAAAGGATAACCTTTGGGAAGTACTTATTAAACCCGGAAAAAGACTTAAGCAAGAGCAAGAAGTTATTTTCGGTGAGGGAGTACTAATTGGGAAGCTTATGTCTATCTTGAAAAATGGCAATCGAATTATGCAGTTTGAATATGCCGGTTTGTTTGAAGAAGTACTTGATAGCTTAGGGAAAATGCCGCTTCCGCCCTATATCACTACTGAGCTTAAAGATAAAGAAAGATATCAGACTGTATATGCCAAGGATAGTGGCTCTGCTGCGGCACCAACTGCAGGTCTTCATTTCACGGAAGAGTTGCTTGAAAGAATAAAGAATAAAGGTGTGGAAGTTCTAGAACTATTATTACATGTAGGTCTAGGTACATTTAGACCAGTAAAAACAGAAGCTATCACGGAGCATGAGATGCATTCCGAATATTTTAGGATAGATCAAGAGACTGCTGAAAGACTGAATTGTGCTAAAAGAGAAGGTCGAAGAGTAATAGCTGTAGGTACTACGGTGGTAAGAGCTTTGGAATCTGCGGCTACTCGAACGTCTGAAAAGGGAAATATTGAACTAACTTCTGTTGAGGGATGGACGGATATTTTTATCTATCCTGGTTATAAATTCAGAGTAATTGATGCTCTGATAACTAATTTCCATTTCCCCCGTTCAACTTTGATTATGCTGGTGAGTGCTTTTGCTGGGAGGGAGTTAATCCTGCAAGCTTATCATACTGCAGTTAAACAGCGATATCGTTTCTTTAGTTTTGGCGATTGCATGTTTATAATTTAAATTTGCTTAGCTTCTATTTTTTGTTCTAAGTTTGGAATTATTTTATTTGCTTATTAAGGTTGTCTATAATATTATTGTTTAGAACTGGTAAGATTAGTACATTGTTTAGGAAGTGATGAATGTTTTGGCTGCGGTCAAGATGGAAATAATAAAAAATGATACACGGACTAAGGCACGCTTGGGGAAACTTTATACTCCTCACGGAGTAATTGAGACACCGGTATTCATGCCGGTAGGGACTCAAGCAACTGTAAAAACAATGAGCCCGGAGGAATTAAAACAAATTGGAGCTAAGATTATCTTAAGTAATACCTATCATCTTTTTCTAAGACCGGGACACGAGCTGATCAAAAGAGCAGGCGGACTTCATAAATTTATGAATTGGGATGGTAGCATCTTAACAGATAGTGGTGGTTTTCAAGTCTTTAGTCTTGGAAATTTAAGAAAGATAAGCGAAGAGGGAGTAGAATTCCGTTCCCACCTTGATGGATCAAAACAGTTTCTAAGCCCTGAAAAGGCTATTGAAATACAGAT
>CALBJS010000269.1 GCA_937892995.1 uncultured Peptococcaceae bacterium
GACATACGGCACTTGGGTTTAGAGATGATTGCAGTAATATGTGTCGAAGTGCCACTTGCTAAATTCTAAAAAGTGAAGAAACCTGATTTGAGGTAAAAAGCGAGGTACAACAAATTGGATCCTATTAATTTGATTACCAAAGAATTAAATCTTAAAAGCTGGCAAGTCATAGAGGCAGTAAAGCTTCTTGACCAGGGGAATACTGTTCCTTTTATTGCCCGTTACCGTAAAGAAGTAACAGGTGAATTAGATGAGACTGCTTTAAGAGCTATAGTAGAAAGATTGGAATATCTAAGAGGTCTGGAAAAAAGAAAAGAAGAGGTAATCCGCCTGATTGATGAACAGGGAAAACTTGACGCTGAGCTTCAGAAAAAAATTGAAGCGGCACTTAAGCTTCAGGAAGTTGAAGACCTTTATCGGCCTTACAAACAAAAAAGAAGAACCAGGGCTTCTATAGGCAAGGAAAAAGGACTTGAACCGCTGGCCAAGTGGATACTAAGTCAACCGCAAAAGGGGAACCCCGAAGAGGAAGCCTTACAATACCTAAATCCTGACCTAGGGGTTAATGGGATAGAAGAGGCCATAAGTGGTGCCTTAGATATCATTGCTGAGGAAGTATCTGACAATGCTGAGGTAAGGAAGGTAGTTCGAAGTAAGACCTACGAATTAGCAGATATCTCCGCCAAAGCTAAGAAAGAGGAACGTTCCCCTTATGAGATGTACTATGATTATCGCGAACCTGTCCGTAGGATTCCACCCCATAGGATCTTAGCTCTAAATAGAGGCGAGAAAGAGGAATACCTGGCAGTTAATATTGAAATAGACTCTGAAAAAATCCTACCCCTAATCGAGAATAGATATCTTCAAGAGGGTCCTTGCCGGGAGCTGACCCGGAACGCCGTGCAAGATGCTTATAAACGCCTTATTGCTCCTTCCATCCAACGAGAGATAAGATCGGAAATAACTAGTCGGGCTGGAGAGCAAGCTGTCAAAGTTTTTGCAGCTAACCTTCGTCAACTCCTTCTTCAGCCGCCAGTCAGATCTAAAGTCATCTTGGGGATCGACCCCGGTTACCGCACCGGCTGTAAGTGGGCCTTGATAGATGATACGGGGAAACTCTCCCAGGTAGGGGTTATCTATCCCCACCCTCCTCAGAACAAAAGAGAAGAGGCTAAAAAAGAGATTCTCAAGGTAGTTCAGGAAAATGCTGTCCACATCATTGCCGTCGGCAATGGCACAGCTTCTAGGGAGACTGAGGAACTGGTTGCTGAGGCTATTCAAGAGAACAAGCTTCCCTTGGAGTATATTATTGTTAGCGAGGCTGGGGCTTCGGTGTATTCAGCTTCGCCACTTGCCAAAGAGGAATTCCCGGATTTTGACCTTTCCCTCCGGAGTGCGGTATCCATTGCCCGTAGGCTTCAGGACCCCTTGGCAGAACTGGTGAAGATCGACCCTAAATCCATCGGGGTAGGCCAATACCAGCACGACATCCAGCCTAAGGTTTTGGAAGGAAGCCTTGGGGGGGTTGTAGAATCATGTGTTAATACCGTGGGAGTAGATCTGAATACCGCTTCTTCCGCTATTCTTAAGTTTGTTTCCGGACTAAATAGTACGGTTGCGAAGAACATTGTGTCTTACAGGGAAAAGAATGGCAAATTTAAGAATAGGGAAGAATTGAAAAAGGTAGCTAGATTAGGGGAACAGACTTTTATTCAGTGTGCAGGCTTTATTCGTTTGCCTGATGGAGATAATTACCTCGAAAACACTCCGGTCCACCCGGAATCTTATGGAATAGCCATCAAGATTCTAGAGAAAGCCGGTTTTACCGTTAGTGATCTTCAAACAAAAACAGCTGAGATTCGATCGGCACTTTCCTTATTTAACCCTGAACAACTTGCCGCCGAGCTTAAGGCAGGGGTACCCACCATAAAGGACATTATTGAAGCTCTGCAAAGGCCGGGAAGAGACCCTCGCGAGGATTTACCGCGTCCTCTTCTGCGGAAAGATATCACTAGATTAGAGGATTTACGCGAAGGGATGATTTTGGAAGGTACGGTCCGGAATATAGTTGATTTTGGGTTGTTTGTAGATATAGGTGTAAAAAATGATGGACTAGTCCACATATCCCAACTTCGAGATAATTATGTCCGTCATCCCATGGAAGTAGCCTCAGTAGGGGATATAGTCAGGGTAAAGGTCTTAACGATTGATGCTGAGCGAGGAAGAGTGGGGCTTTCTATGAAGGAAGTATAGTAAAGCAATGAAAAAATAATTCTGATGTAATAGTCAGAATATATATCTCAAAAAGCAAAAAAGAGGATTAAATTATAATAATTTACTACGGAAAAGAGAGGGAGACATATGAAAAATGAGTTACTAATTATTGCCAATGGCACCATTAAGCCTATGACTGGGGAAAAAGAGTTCAATGGCAGTATTTTGGTTACAGGCAGTAAAATAGTTAAGATAAAAAAACATGGGGATTTAGTGGTAAATTCTAATGAGGCTTGGTTTACAAATAATTTTGGTTTAACCGAGGAAACAAAGGTCAAAATAATAGATGCTACAGGAAAATGGATTTTACCCGGATTTATAGATGCTCATTGCCATGTTGGGATCGGAGAAGAAATCTACCGCTATGAGGGTGATGATCTTAACGAGATGACCGATCCCCTTACTCCAGAGCTTAGGGCCATCGATGGGATAAACCCCGAAGATGAAGGCTTCAGAGATGCTCGTATGGGAGGAGTAACAGCAGCATTTACTTGTCCTGGGAGTGCCAATGTGGTCGGGGGTACAGGAGTTGTCGTTAAAACCGCAGGAAGGGTTACCGAGGAAATGATCGTCAGGGATCCTGCCGGTTTAAAAGCGGCTTTGGGGGAAAACCCCAAATACGTTTATGGAGAACAAAAAAAGATGCCCATGACGCGGATGGGCACGGCGGCTCTCCTCCGACAAGCTTTTGTCGATGCCCAAAACTATCGGGAAAAACTAGAACAGGGGAAAAACGATTCAGATAAACTTCCTGAGCGAGATTTGGGGTTGGAGACCATTAACCTTGTTTTGGATAAGAAAATCCCTTTACGAGCTCATGCCCATCGGGCAGATGATATTATGACAGCTATCAGGATTGCCCGAGAATTTGACATTGATCTGGTGTTGGATCACTGCACAGAAGGTCATAAGATTGCCGATCTTATTAAAAAATATGGTTATCCTGCAGCTGTTGGTCCTTCCTTAATCAATAGAGCTAAAGTGGAACTTAAAGACAAAACTTTTGAAACTCCCGGCATTCTCGCTCGGGCGGGTGTGAAAGTAGCACTTATGACAGATCATTCTGTTACCCCGATCGAATATCTTCCCCTCTGTGCTGCTTTGGCTATCCGGAATGGGATGGACGAAGAGGATGCCCTTAAGGCAGTAACAATCTGGCCTGCCGAGATATTGGGTGTTGCAGATAGAATGGGCTCTTTAGAAGAAGGAAAGGATGCTGATATCGTGGTTTGGGATGGTAAACCCTTAAGTCTTGATTCTACTACTCATGTAGTACTGATTAATGGCAAAATTGTAAAACCGGAGTGATG
>CALBJS010000270.1 GCA_937892995.1 uncultured Peptococcaceae bacterium
TAAAATAAGGTCCAATCCCGATTACCGCCCCGGGAAGAATACAGTGATAGCGCTGGCCCTTGCCCTGGAACTGAATAAAAAAGAAACCGACAGGCTTTTAAGTGCCGCTGGTTACTCCTTATCTGAAAGCAACACATTCGATTTGATAATCCTGTTCTTTTTGGACAAAGAAATATATGATCTGTACAGTGTTAACCAGGCGTTGGACTATTTCAGCCAAAAGCCGTTAGCCGGAGTGTTAGAGTGACCGAGCTCAAACCATACCGGGATGCTAAAAACCGCAGTGATGAGGGTACTCTTTGCACTTAAAGCTCTTGATTTGAGAATGGAGATTAAAGCTGCAAAATAATTAACAACACCGGCCTCAGATGGCAAATCAAAGTAAACGGAGACTTTACTACGCACCTTGTTATGGACTGTTTGGTAGGAGAAAGAAAAACATTCCAGGAAAAAGTTAGGCCGGTTTGTTCCTTACATAAATTCGTTTCTGATTTTTTCTGCAATCCATAAACGGATCAAAGTCTGATACGGCAGCCCCTTTTTAGCAGCGATTTTTTTTACGGCCTCGATCTGGCTAGGTTCCAAACGCAATGTGACCGATTTTTTAAGTTCCCTTTTACTTATAATCTCATCCCTCAATTCCGGCGAAAGTTCTATTTCTACAGGCTCAAAATCATCAATAAACTCTGTGCTGTCATGTTCATCCCAAAAACGGGCTTCTTCTTCCTCGGTTCTAAACTCAGGCACCTTTTTGGTCATATTTGCCATACCCCCTTTTCCCGTAGATAATAACGTCTTTCCGAACGGCTCATGTCTCGTGCCGTGATTACACGGGCAACACCGTCGGGTTTTAATATGACTATCTCGGAAGAGTATCCACTTTACACTTACAGTACCCCCTCCCAATCTTCATTACCACGGTTAAAAAAGCAGACAAAATTATTTCTAGCTAGCCTTGCCGGCATGAATGTGACACCATGCTGTCACATCAGTTTGCTAACATATCTCATAGAGAACAGGCAGCATTGTTAATAGGGGGGCAACCGATAGTAGATTATTAGTATATTCACTCCCCTCCAATCTGCAAAACAGCACAGCTGCTTAAGAGGATGTGTTTATAAAAAACTGCTTATATTTAACAAAATAGCAGGAATTTTGTATAATGTGTCCAACAAGTAACTTATAAGACTTGAGATGGTGAGCGGTTAACCAAAAGATTTTTCGCTATCCATATTATATATGTTATCCCAACAGCTTTCCCACGCATGACACCTCTCTTTTACTAATCCATAAATCAAACTAAACAAATAAAAAATAATCTTTGGAATGGAGTTGAGGAGGAAGATTATGAGACATTTAAAATTCTTGATTCTGTTCTTATTGTAATGATTATATCCAAGAGCTTAAAGACCAACAAACCAGTAATTAACCGGATGTCTTGGAAGACATCACGTTAATTCAAGTGCATTTTTATCAATAAAGGGGGGGGGATAAGCATGATCAACGAAAAAGCTAAAATTATCAACGCTTTGGGGTGGATAATAATTATTGCGGGGTGCATAGGAAGCTTAATATTAGGTTCCGAGTTTCCAAGCAAATCTGGTGTGTATTATATAACCGAATCATATAATTGGGTTTTAGCAATAGCCGGAATAATGAGCAGTATTATCAGTGGTGTTATTTTTATAGGATTTGCGGAAATCATCGAGCTTTTACAAGAAAATGCAGAGAACATTAATAAATTCAGCGATCAGTCTAGCAAGGTTGACAGAGACGAACTCCCTGAACTATAAACATGAATTCCGGAAGGGGGGGATAATGATGGCCAGTAATTACAGGGAATTATACAAAATAAACGAGCGTTGTTGGTTTGAAGAATGTCCCGTGCTCCTTGAAAGGGCAGGTCTTTTTATGAACACTAACACTAATGAGGTTATAGCTTTATGTAGATACCGCAATATAGCATTAAAAAGACTTAAGGCCGTATACCTATCATTGACTTGTATTGGTATAGATGGAGCGATATTGAATGACGATCTGAATTATGTGTATTTAGATTTATCAGTTCCAAGTAATGGTATATTTGGGGAAAAGACTCCTATATCCATTCCGGATAAGACTACAAGAAAAATTGAGATCGCTGTGACGAAGGTTATTTTTGCGGATGATACTTATTGGGAGAATAATAACGCCATAATATTGCAACCTATCTTACCCGCCAATCCAGTCTCATCCCTGGCAAAATTACAAGAAGTTTACGAATGGAAAACGGGGTTTACTCATTTGCCCTTAAAAGGAAATGATTACTGGATATGCGGTTGTGATAGCTTTAATCCAGCAACAAATCATAAATGTTCAAATTGTGGTACTGAAAAAACCATAGTTTTTTCCCGGGCTAATCAGGAATATCTTGAAAATGTCTTGTCGGATTATCAGGAATTTCTTGAGCAAAAAAGGATAACAGCAAAAGAAAAAGATAAGAAAGAAAGGCTTGCTCTTGCTGGAGCAGTTATAGCGTTGGTAATTATGATTGTAGGTGCAGCTATAACTTATAGTGATAGCCCAGAGTTAAAATCGGCCAAGTATAATGCAGATCAAATGCTTTCACAAAAACCACTTATCAATAGCACATTAGAGTTAGCAGAATCTTGCCTTTATTATGAAGGAAAAAATTCGGAAGGTTATCAATCTGCAAAAGAAGATCTCGAAAGATATCTAGGAGAGCTAAAGGAATACGAAGAAGAGTATGAAGCCTCAAAAAAAGATTTAAATGCT
>CALBJS010000271.1 GCA_937892995.1 uncultured Peptococcaceae bacterium
CCCCGAGCTGGATTCGAACCAGCAACCTATCGGTTAACAGCCGAGTGCTCTACCGTTGAGCTATCGAGGAAAGCCCGCGTCGTTTATTATACGGAATTATTTCGGTAAGGTCAAGTATTAATAACAGTATTTTTATGAAAAAAAATGGGATGTTTTCCCGCGTTTTATGTGAGAATCTTTTCTGTAACGTTTTGCAAAAAATACGCAGTTCAGCATACAGTAGGGTATGATGTTAGTAAGTTTGCTAGAAGCAGATTGATAAATAAAGGCTAGGAATAATAGTTAAAACTATTTATTCGATAGTGCTGGATTACTGCATGCTGAAACTAACGTTGTTTATTATACTAGCTAAGCAGCCCAAAATCAACATAAAATTGTTTCCAGACAAAATTCAGACTCGATTTAGAGCCGATTCGTTTTTTTTAAAGATTAATAACTGTCGCTTTAATCAAGATAATCTTTAAGCTTTTTGCTCCGGCTGGGGTGCCGAAGCTTACGCAGTGCTTTTGCTTCGATCTGCCTGATTCTTTCTCTTGTAACTCCGAATTCTTGACCTACTTCCTCAAGAGTTCTTGTCCTACCGTCATCCAATCCAAAGCGTAATCTCAAAACTTTCTCTTCTCTGGGAGTTAGGGTTTCGAGTACTTCTTCTAATTGTTCCTTCAATAAGATGAAGGATGCTGCTTCAGACGGGGCTAGGGCATCCTCATCAGGTATGAAGTCTCCCAGGTGAGAATCTTCTTCCTCCCCGATCGGGGTTTCCAGCGAAACAGGTTCTTGGGCAATCTTAAGGATTTCCCGAACACGTTCTTCAGAAATCTCCATGACTTTAGCGGTTTCATCCGGTGTCGGATCCCGGCCTAGTTCTTGTAAGAGCTGTCTGTTAACTCTAATTAGCTTATTAATAGTCTCGACCATATGCACAGGGATTCGAATAGTTCTGGCTTGGTCAGCTATAGCCCGGGTAATGGCTTGTCTAATCCACCAAGTGGCATAGGTACTGAATTTAAAACCCTTACGATAATCAAATTTCTCCACGGCTTTGATAAGCCCCAGGTTGCCCTCCTGAATAAGATCAAGAAAAAGCATTCCACGGCCAACATAGCGTTTAGCTATGCTAACTACGAGACGTAGATTGGCCTCGGCCAGACTACGTTTGGCTACCTCATCCCCTGCTTCCATTCTTAAGGCTAGCTCTACTTCTTGTTCGGCTGTTAGCAGGGGAACCCTGCCTATCTCTTTGAGGTACATCCTAACAGGATCATCTATGCCCACGCCATCCGGGATCGATAAGTCAATATCCGACTCATTGGCTACCTCTTCAGCCAGTTCTTTGGTTTCCTTGTCTATTTCAACATCAGTACCGTCATCGATAACCTCAATACCCATGCCGCTCAAGCGATCATAGATTTCCTCGATTTGCTCCTCTGAAAGGTCTATTTTTTGCAAGGCATTAGCAATCTCATCATAAGTAAGATTACCTTTGGTTTTCCCCAGTTCAATCAGGTTGGTGACATTCTCTTTCTTCTGTACATCAACCATCATGGAATTCCCCCCTTTCAGCGGGTAATTCGTAACAATCCCACCTGAGTTATTTTTCGCCACGTTTCAACCGCTCTCCTATCTCCTGGAGCACAGCCAGTGCCCCAGCCATATCTCCTAATTTTTCTAATTTTATCATACGGGCCTGCAAGTCTTCGATATTTTCTTTATTCTTTGTGTTTTGAATCGAGGAGATGCAGTCCATGAGGAGCATTTCAGCTTTACTGGTATCAATATCTAATTCATAGATCTGAGCAAGCCGCTTTTGAATTTCTTCATACGCGAAGTCATCAGTATCATAATAGTTATAATTCTTCTCAGAATAGTTCTGAAAAATATATTGGTGCTCCTTAATTCTCCAAAAGTTATCTTCTAAATTCTCACGCACTTTGGCTTTTAGAAGGGGATTCTCTAAAACAAGTCTTAAGATTATCTGTTCGGCACGAAAAACTCCTAAAGGAACAAACGAATCTAAGGGGTAGTCAAATTCTGTCCCTTCTATAGTATTTCTTTTTTTTACAGAAATATCCTGTTTCTTTAAAAAATTTTGTTGATTATATTTGTTTTTTCTACTATGCTTGTCTAGAATACTTATCTCTCGCTGTACTGCTTCCAATGTTAATCCAAGCTCAAGACTTAGGTATCTCTCATAACCTTCTCTTTCCGCTGGACTTGGTGTTTTTAAAATATCGGGTGCTAATCCTCTTATAAGTTCTGCTTTATCTGGGATAGTTCTAGGCGGATTATTCTGTACTAGGTTCTTGTACTTGAACTCAATAAAAGTAATAGCGTTTTCCAATCGCTTTCGCAATTCTTCTGAGGAATGTTTTTTTAGAAATTCGTCTGGATCCTTGACATCTTCGAGGGTTAGTACTTCAACCTTCAAGCCCTCTTCCAAAAGAATTTCCCCGGCCCTTAAAGTCGCCTCTATTCCGGCACTATCGGAATCATACCCGATAATCACCTTCTTGGCATACCTTTTTAATATTCTGGCCTGCTTCTTTGTGAGGGCAGTCCCGAGCGAAGCTACTACATTAGAAAAACCTGCTTGGCGGACTGCAATAGTATCCATGTATCCTTCTAAGAGCAGAGAATATCCCACTTCCCTGATTCCCCTGTGAGCAAAATGAATCCCGTAGAGGTTTCCGCCTTTATGAAAAAAAGACGTTTCTGGGGAGTTAAGATATTTTGGCAAGGAATCATCAAGTACCCTGCCCCCGAAAGCGATGGGCGAACTGCGAATATCAAGGATAGTATAAATGATTCTGCCCCTGAATCGATCGTAAAAACTCACGACACCATCCTTCTGATTTACTTTTTGTATCGCCAGTCCAAATTCCACTAATTCTTCTGCTGCGACTCCCTTGGTAGCCATTTCCTTAAGCAAACCATCCCATTTATCAGGAGCATATCCTAAGCGGAATACCTTGATTGTCTCTAAATCTATATTTCTGCCTTGGAGGTATTCCAGTCCTCTTCGTCCTTCAGGACGGTTAAGAAGTACATCACTGAAATATCTGGCAGCCCACTCGTGAATATCCTTAAAACGATTACGCTTTTGCTCATGTTCCCTTTCTTGAGGGGAGAGTTCTTTTTCGGGAAATGGTATCCCTGTTCTCTCAGCCACAGCCCTAACCGCTTCTAGAAAGGTCATATTTTGTTTTTTCATCAAAAAGGAGAAAATATTCCCGCCTATTTGACAGCCAAAACAATAAAACATTTGTCGCTCAGGATTAACATTAAAACTAGGAGTCTTTTCAGAATGAAACGGACAAAGTCCTTGAAAGTTCTTGCCCGTACGTTTTAACACTACATGCTCTGATATGATTTCAACGATATCTGCTTGGCGGCGTACTTCTTCAATAAAATCCTCTGGAATTCTGTAGTCCATACTTGCACGCCCTTTATAAGATTAAGATTTTCTATCATTTGCGACTTATTCGCTAAAAAATATCAAAATCCTTTTTTCATGCTTTTAATTGTAATAATAGTTATTATTGACAGGCCTTTATCTTTTTCGATAAATTTTTCATTTTCCCTTCTTTAAAAGACTTTATATTTTAAGGTATTTTAGAAACTACTAGTTTGGGTATTTTTACTCTCGCGGAATGAAGAAATGTTTGAAGGTCCTTATAGCATAATTATCTGTTAAACCTGCAGTATAATCTGCCACTGCCCTTAGAAGATCCCCATCTGCCCACTTAAGATATTCAGGTGGAAAAACTTCAGGATGGTGAAGGTAATAGTCAAAGAGTATTTCGAGAATATGTCTACCTTTACTTCGTTCTTCTTTTAAGGCGTTACTAAGATAGACTCTCTCAAACATAAACAAACGAAACTCTTCCATCGCTTCGGCTATTTCAGCCGAAAGGCAAATCTTTCCCTTTTCTTCAGAAGTTGAGATCAGATCAATCACCATGGAAGTAATCATCTGGCTTGTACTACTCCCAATACCCTTTTGCACCCCTTGGGGGAGATCTACGGCCTTTAATAGTCCGGCCCTCAGGGCATCATCATAGTCGTGACAGAGATAGGCTATCCGATCCCCGATCTTAACCACCTGACCTTCCAAGGTCTGAGGAATCCCTTCACCGGTATGATGGAGAATCCCGTCTAACACTTGTTCAGTGAGGTTCATGCCTGCCCCGTCTTCGGTTAAAACCGTAAGGATCCTTACAGATTGTTCATTATGCTCAAAGCGACCGATAATCGAAGCCAGAACCTCTTCCCCGACGTGCCCAAAGGGAGTATGCCCCACATCATGACCTAAAGCTATGGCCTCAATCAGATCCTCATTTAGTCTTAGGCCCCTACCAACGGTTCTGCAAATCTGAGCAACTTCCAGACTATGAGTCATCCTTGTCCTGTAATGATCACCCGCAGGAGCGATATAGACTTGAGTCTTATGCTTAAGACGTCGAAAAGGTTTGCTATGCAGTATTCTGTCCCTGTCTCTCTGGAACATGGTCCTAATGCTACATTCTTTTTCCTTCCTAGTTCTTTTAGCTTCGGCACTTTTGGCAGCCCTAGGTGAAAGTCTAAGATATTCTTCTTTCTCAATCCTTTCCCTAAGTACCTCGGACATTATGATAATCTCCTATCCAATAATTTATAGATATGGCTAAAATCTAAGAACAGTTGAGAAATCCGCCTTGTTTAGGCGGAAAATTAAGGACTTCTTATTATATTCAACAAAAAATGTTATATTCCTTTTTTTGAGCTTTAAATTATAGCATAGTTTGAAAGCATTTACAAAACTAGGGTAAATGCCGTTTGAGTCAAGTAAACGTGGGCAACTTTTTTTCTTTCCTCGTAATTTAGTTCCA
>CALBJS010000272.1 GCA_937892995.1 uncultured Peptococcaceae bacterium
CAAACACCTCTCTCCTTACCTGGTGATAAGCAAGCCTAGACGATAAGCCTAGAAAAGAAAGAACCTTGCGAATTACTTCTCGGCGGTTTCTGAAACCCTTCCCCCACTCTTTTCTCTTCGCCGTAGGCTTACAATTTTTCCTGGCAAAAGTAACGATCTCGTTATAAATGTCATTGATAAAATGAAAATCACCCGAACCAACCGTGTACCCGACGCTGTAAAAAAGAATGCGATCATTATATTTTATTCTGTTGTAAACAGACGACCTGCCGAGGGCGGATGTCGTAGTTACCAGAGCTAATCGGCCGTCTTGTATCTCCCCGCTGATAAGAGAGCGCCTATCGGAATATTTGCGGCGATAAGCATCTCTGACCTCATTGCTGGCAACCAGCATAGCTATAAGCTTACCCACAAGGAGTCGATTATAGGGAGGAACGGCTCCTAACACAAAGGCGTCCATCACATCTACGAGGCGCCGGCGCTTATCCTCCTTCTCCCATCCCACCCATTGATCCCTTGCCGATAGGCTGAAAACCGGATCACCTAAACCGAACAGCCCCATCAGCTTTCCCGTGGAATCGTCATATACTAAGAAGCGCAGACGCCTGCCATATCCCGATGAAACAGGGATACTCCAATGCAAACATGCATAGCGGAACAACAACTCATCCCAAGAGCCACTGGTTACCTCCTGAAGACGCGGTTTAATTGATTCGGGATTGATTTCTACACCGTCTGCAAAACAATGCAATAATGAGCTTTCTTTTTTCTCCAAATATTTCCTGGAGAGTTTCCTTTTGGCATTGACTGAACCTTGATGGATTTTACGAATACCATCTTTATCAATACCTTCAGGCAATGATATCTTACCGTCATTAATGATAAAGCCCTGTTGTTCTAAGGATTTTATTATTTTTTCTTGCAATTCATAACAATTCTCCTCCAATATATGCTTTGACAACAAATCACCTCGTTAAAATCTATCGGAGTTTTAATCCCTCTCCTGCTTAAGCCATGAAGAATCGTCAAAATCCGAAATATGGAGGGCGCTTTAAAAACTCCCCCTCATCTTCTTTGATCAAAAAATCTCTTTGACGACTCTGAATATCAATCAATTCCTTCATTGGTAATTTCACAGTTACCGCAGTTTTAACATGATTACCGACAACTTTTAAAGCATATCTTTTATGTCGTTTGCGATAGGGGCTAAAAGCCAGTGAACTACCATAACAACCTGTATTACAGACAACTACATTACATAACAATAGACGCTCGACAGTATCGGCTATTGCAGCAAAAGCATCAACGTCTTGGTTATAAGAAACAACAAACAGCGTTTGAATTTTGCCTTGTAGGAGTTTTTGAACAGGAAGGTTGAGAAAATCATAGCAAACAAGCACAGCCCATGAACCGAGAAACTTACTATGAAAAACATATAATTCATGTCCGTCAGCCAATCGATACCCATCGTTTGCCATGGTGATTATCTCTTTAGGCGCTGCATTGAGTTTAGGAATAAAGTAAGTATATGGTCTCCCGCATTTACCTTTCTTCGTTAAAGCTTTTTCTCTATATTTTCTGTTATAATAAGGAATTGTAACAACGGCTTCATTAACTAAGGTCTTACTATTAATAAGCAGGTTTTGCGGTCGATAGTCTAGACCGCTAATAATTATAATCTCATATCGTTGAGCTATGTCTTCAATTTTCCTTATACAAGCATGGGGCAGGTAAAATTCAGGTAGAACTGCAAAATCAGCGTTTTCTTGTGATGCAACCGCCATCATTTCCCTTAGCTGTTCAAGTTGCTTTTCCGGTTCGAGATAACGCATATACAGTTTACGGTCGAAAAGGTCTAGAAATTCACCTTCATGCGGTATTTGAAAGACAGTAACAATAATAGTGTCCTTATACTCATTCATCCTGCCACCTGCTTATCATATCGATGTCAACCGATTTTATTTCCAACCCATGTTTATAATTTAGACAGCTTTCTTCCCAGTGTTTCTCAATAATATCTCCGAATACATCCAACTCTTTTATTAGAAGGGCTTCCAGGGGTAAGAGCGATAAACTTAAACCCCATTGCTCAGATAAATACTCATATAAAGGACGCTGATAATTAAGCGCACCTGCTATTAATTCAACCATCATACTTGATGGAGAAGCTGCTAAATAAATAATATTCCCCATATTCACCCAGCCGTGCAAACGCATTATACCGTGCTCATTAGAATACTTTCTCCTTGCCATCAAACGCATCAATAATTTAACTAAGGAATAGCAAACACTTTTAACATCTAATTGCATGTCTCTAAAATATAACCAGGGACTGTAATAATAGTCATCCCAATAATCTACAGTTTCAATATTGATTTTGGGTAAGCAACACGTGAGTTCACCGCTATCCCGGCGTTTCTGTTTACGCCACTTAAACCATTCCTGTTTGTTAATAAGTATATTCATCGTGTTCGGTACAAAAGCTTTTTTCCGTAATTCTCTTATAATACTACGTATTAATTCAGTAATCTCTGTCTCATTCAATGGAAACATGATTTTAGGAATTTGCTCGAATTGTTGGCAGACGGAAATGGCATCTAACCAGTCTTTTATCGGAACATTCTTTGTTGCTATGCTATCCTTTTTAAGCAATTCGGGATAATCCGGATCCCTCCAATTATAATTAGATATAAAATCGGGCATTGAACTGTTTGCTATTTCCAGCTGGACCCATATTTTAATTAAGTCAAGATTGGTCATACGTTCCATAATATACTCCCGGATCTTAGACTGCTCTGGGAATTTCCCTACTGCGCTTATAAAATCTACAACAAATTTTTCACCAGAATTTATTAACCAAAAAACAATCATACGGTCAATAATATCAATCACGCTGTTAAGGATAGGAATTTTGCCCTCTGAATGCATCAGGATGTTATGGGTATCCAAATCCTCTTCTTGTTGCTCAGCAATACTAATGATTTGCCTGAAACCGAATTGCGGCACAATTTCTTCACGGCCGTAAGCAAGCTCGAGCCACATTCGGGGGGCTTTCGTTCTGTATGTGTACGACTTCTTTTCTAAATTGCTCCACATCCACTTTATCCAGTTTGTTTCACTGCTAGACAGCGGTTGTCGCGGGAGATCTTGTACCCTTCTTCTCTTCAGAACGCTACTCATTGTCATAACAAGGGCAGGATCAATTTCTATAGTAATATCTTGCCTATTAAGCTTCCATAGATTAAAGATCCTTACGACAACAGGATCCTTTCCATTGGCCAAATGAGTGTCATGTTTAATATCCGCTACTGTAAATAACCAATAAACGGCTATCTGTTCATGCCAACAGGGATGAACAGTATAGTACCAATTTGAAATTTCTGTATATATTATTTCTTTTACTTGCCGGCGACTGTCTAACTGAAGGGACGACCAATACGCGGCAATGGTAAAGAGCATTTTCGTTCTTAAAAATCGACAGCTTGCATAAGAATCCGTTTTTTGTGTATCATGGGGATTAAGAAAAGCAAAAAGATTTTTCAACTCTTGTTTTATCTGTTTGTTAAAGTTTTCGTAGTTTTCCAAGAGAAAAATTATATAGCTGTCAAGCAAAAGCAATTTATAGGGATAGCGATGAAAGGATGATCTCAGCTTATCTATAATTTGCGTAAACTCATTCTCTGAAGATTTGAGCAGCTTTCGCTCACTTAATTCTTTGGCCGCCTTTTTTAGTCTCCAAGAGGCAAAGGATGCCTTCGTGTCGTCTTTAATCTCCTCAGGAGCAAATTTAGTATCTATGAGCTGAAAAATTTCGTTAAGAAAATCACGCAACTCTTTATTAGTAAGAGCACTAAGATTCTGATCCCCTATTACAGACAACTTATCGACTATCCTTTTTGTGCCCGGGATACTATCATTAAACCCTATTCGAGGGCACTTAATATGTATCTGGTATAAACCTTCTATCTGGTCAGCTGTTAAACCCAGTTCTCCAAACTTGTTATTGTGTTGTTCTTCGAAAAATGATTTTTGCATTGGTTTGGTCTTCTCACCAGATAGCTTCAAACCAATTTTGCCCAACCAGGAACCTATTTTATCCAAAGTACTAAATACAGTTTCGGCTTTCGAAGAAACAATTAAAACATCATCGGTATAGCGAGTTACATATGTTGGGTTTCCTTTTTTTCTTTCCTCCATACAAAAATCGTCTAGTTTACAATCCAAATGTTTTGTAAGAACACAATTTGCAAGAAAACCTGCAGAAATCAATCCAATCGGCAATTTTTTTTCTAAATCGTCTGATTTTATCTTTAGTGAACGAAGATCGGGGTCAAGATCCATGCACTTGTCATCAATCGTAAAACCACATAGTCCTTCTAGTATGCCATTCCATTTGTTAATATTGTTATCAGCATTATCAGCAATAAGACCTGCTTCATTCAGCGTGTTAAGGCGATCAATGAGTGTTTTTTTTACAACTGTTAGGTTCAGTGAAGGATAAAAACAGCTGATATCTGCCTCACCATAATAGGCAATACCTGAATTAGAGTTTCTAACATTATCAAACTGCTCCTCCCTCAAATGCCGAAGTTTTCTGAGACTCCATTGATAACTTTCATATAAATCAGAGTTGGTAAGATTCAACAGACGTCTTTCATATCCATTATCTTGTAAATAATAACGACGTCGCAACCGGTTGTTGCAACTCCATTTTAACATCCACCGATATACCTTCTTTTGTGCCTCATTGCGAAATTCGGCCTCTTTATAAATAATAGGATTTGTATCAAACCACTCCCCTAACGCTAAAACTACCGTTGCCCAGGCCACTTGATCCCTTAAGGCAACTTTAGCAACCGGTCGAACATCAACCAATATTTTATCTTTTTCGGTTTCTTTTTTTAGGAAATCCTGAGCCTTGGGGGCTTTAGGTGTACAATAAAAACGGAGAGGTTTAGTTTTATACGAAAATGTGGCAAATTCATTGTGAATGCTATTTAATTCATCCTCCAAGTTAAGTTCAAACTCTTCCAATTCCACCGGATCATAAAACCCAAATGCCGCTTTTTGATATCTGCGAGC